>JAESSR010000086.1 GCA_016764015.1 Phycisphaerales bacterium | reverse complement strand
TGACAAGATCAAGTTCACCTTCAAGGTTGTCTGGGCTGACAAAGTCCCATCATGGGAAGTGACCAAGATTGAAAAACTTGATCCATCGACCGAGATCGATTTCTCCACGATTGTTGATGGCATCAAAGATGCTGCTGAGGATGCAATGGATTCGATGCCTGATATGCCAGGACACGACGCCCCATAACTGATCGGAATTAAACCTCAATCAGCCCTTTCATAGCCGCACTGTGTGCGGTTTTTTTATGGAGACTTCGATCACCGATTCTCAATCACTCATGGGGGGGGTGCCACTACTCGCCCATAGGGCGCTGTAGTGCTTTCAATATGCGAACAAAGCAAAAGACACTACTGCGCCGAAGACGGCGAGTAGTGGCACCCACCATTCAATCAAAGCCCAAATATCTAGAAAAACCCGGCACCTAGCCGTGAAGCCAAGCGCCGAGTCTCGTGGGGGTCATATTGGATACACAGACAAGATCATCACGAACGAACCGTTATCGGATCGTTTGAACATACTTTGATTATCTGCTTTCTCATACATCGGCGAGAATAGCCAATGCTTGTCGTCACATCTCAATATTCGTATACAGTGGGCATCGGTTCCAGAAGGATTCAGGAATCTTCAACTTTTTTTAGTTGCCTTTATCGCTCGTACACAACGGCATTTATTGAGAGAGCCCGAGCTTTTGCATCACCTGGGTCAGGTCTGACCAGACCTTGCGTCGGTTGTCCTCGGTATACGAACGGAGCAGGTACGCAGGGTGATAGGTCGGCATGATCTGGGCTTTGGGGATGCCATCAGCCAAAGTATGGGCGGGCAATGTGTGCCAGTTCCCACGCATCGAACGCATCGGGGCGGCCGTTTCGAGCAGCAGGTGTGATGCGGGCAACCCGAGTGTGACGATCACCTTTGGGGAAATGATCCGGATCTGTTCCATCAGGTATGGGCTGCACAAGGCTGCCTCACGAGCGGTCGGTGTGGCATTGCCCGGGGGGCGTACTTTGAGCACATTGGCGATGTACACGGTTTCACGCGAGAGCCCCATGGCTTTGATCATGTTTTCGAGCAGTTGCCCGGCTCGACCCACAAATGGGCGCCCGGTGCTGTCTTCTTGCTCGCCGGGAGCTTCGCCGACGAACATCAGATCGGCATTTGGATCACCCTCGCCGAATACGATGTTCTGGAAGGTGGTGTTAAAATGCTGATGTGGGGCATCGTGCTCATACTTTGCTTTGAGTGCGTCGAGTTTGTTCTGCTGGGAGGAAGCAGACTCGTAGGCCTCTCGCAACTCGGATGATGAAGCGGGTTGAATATCCGATGGAATCGTTTGACCAGTGCTTGGCGCGAAACTTGGAGCAGGCGTGGGTTCGGAACCGAGTACAGAAACTTGTGGATTTGTAGTTTGGCTACTGGGTTCATCGGTTTGAACCGCCAACCCGGGAGGCACCGTCCCCAGAGGCAAAAAATCAACACCCAAGAGTTGGGCGGTCTTTGCGTGCTGGGCAATCAAAGTGCGTGCGTCATCGTGCATCTGAGCATCTTAGCGCACTGGATATACACACCCGTGCCCATGCCCAAATCAACGCTCATTTAGCCATCGGTTGGGAGATCACTTGGCGGAGTCAGGTCGGCTGCACCGTCTTCAAGATCATTGGCTGCATCGTCGATCATGTCGCCCGCTGTTTCACCAGCATCGCCAGCAGCTTCATTTGCATCATCGATCATCGGATCGATGTCTTGCTGGGTTTCACCCCCACGCTCATCGCGACCGTGATTTGAGTGGGTTCCGTCACTGGTCACTTGGCGGTTCTCAGGCATCTTTGTGCCGCTGAGGTAATCGGGCAAGAACGCACCGGCCACGGCTCCAACGATCAAGCCGAGGATGAGCCCGGGGAGGAATGCGTGTGAAAAGCTGCTGTTGCTGTCTGCAGTGTTGTTGTTGCTCATCGGAAGGGTGCTCCGGGTGGTGCGTGTATATGCTTGAAAAGATTCATCTTGAAAAATCAAGTTCAAAGATCGAGACCACGAAAGCTGGTGCAAGGCACAAACCATCGTACACAAGTCCGATCGGCCATCGGAGCGTGTGCCCTTGACCAATCTCAATAGTGAGTATACAACAATTTGACATTGAGCGACCAAGATGGCCTGAAATCGGCAAGATTATCGCATTCGACGGATTCGCCAGGCCCATCGGGCATATTCAAACACCGCCTGAACCATGCCCACCTTGCCATCGGGATGTGCTCCTTCAGGAAACGCGGTTGCTGTCCGCCATACCCAGTATTGCCCTCCAAAGCGGAATCTGGAGACGAATGCAAGTGAGATCAGCACCCAGATCGCGCCCAAGCAATCAGCCACACTTGTGATCCATCGCCCGACTGGCCCGATCATATTGAGCTCTCATCGGTGCGATTTGGCTCATTTTGGGTTCGTTCAAACTCTTGGGCATACCAGTTCACCGTTTCTTCGAGCCCTACCTCGATCGTGGTTGTTGGCTCATACCCGATGAGTTCTTTGGCCAACTCGACCGAGGAAACCGAATCTCGGACCTCGCCGACGCGTTCGGGTTCGTATTTCACTTTGATGGATTCGGTGCCCAATATCTTTGCAATCATCTCGGCGAGTTCGTTAATCGATGTCCGCACGCCGGCACCGATATTGACGACCTGCCCGTTGAGCAGTTCAGGGGCAGACGCTGCGAGCAGGTTTGCTGATACGGCGTTGGACACATGGGTGAAATCTCGGGTCTGCTCGCCGTCGCCATAGATGATTGGGGATTCGCCCTTGAGGTATTTGGTGACGAACGCGGGGATCACCGCCGCGTATGCAGAATCCGCAGCTTGGCGTGTGCCAAAGATATTGAAATATCGCACAGAGACCGAGTCAACTCCGTAGCACGCCGCCCATGTGCGCATAAGTGTTTCCCCGCCATACTTGGAAGCGGCGTAGGGCGATTCGGGTTCGGGTGCCATCGATTCGAGCTTGGGGAGTGTGGGGTTGTTGCCGTAGGCGCTCGATGATGCGGAATATACAACCCGTTCGACGCCTGCGTGCTGGGCAGCCTGGAGCACGCGCATCGTGCCGGTCGCGTTGACCACCCAGTTTCGTGATGGATCTTCGATCGACATCGGGACCGAGCCCAAGGCTGCGAGATGAAAGACTGTCTGGGCACCTTCGATCGCTGAACTCATGGCATCGGGATCAAGGATACTCCCTTGGACAAACCGGATCTGATCGGGTGCTCGATCCATGACCGATGCGAGATGCTCTGCGGATGAGTTGCACAGGTCGTCGATCACGCTGACCATCGCGCCCATCGAGACCAGGGCATCGATGATGTGCCCGCCAATAAACCCGGCTCCGCCCGTCACGCACACGCGTCGGCCCTGTAAATGTGATTGAACACGATCAACAAACTGTGCTGGGAATGGATTGGCGTGTGGTGTCATGGTTGCAAGTGTATAGCCGATGGGCCGACCAATCTTCTCCGAATGAATCAATCGGGTAAGTACCCGAATGAATCACGGACAGCCGGCAGCGAATGCCGTGAGGAAGGCGCTGACATCGAAAAAGTTGAACGATCCATCATCGTTCAAGTCCGCGATGGGGTCTTGGGCAGCGAAGGCACTGAGGAATGCGGCAACATCGAAGAAGTTCAGGTTTCCGTCGCCTGTGAAATCTGCTGGGCAGGAACACACAAGATCAAAGATATAGACCGCTCCGCCATCGGCTGCAGCGCTATCGTGCCCGACGGCGCTGCTCATCGCGAAGCCATCCCAAACGGCGACATCCCCACCGAACCGATCTGCCTCGATCCCGTCTTCGGCGAGCACCCGCACGCCATCGCTCCATTGCGAGCCGTCGAACTCGAAAAGGTACGCCGAGCCTGATTCGATCACTGAGCTATCTTCTTTGTTCGCCCCGACCATCACGGTGTTGCCTTGGATCGAGACTGAGAACCCGAACTGCGCCCCAAGACTCGCATCTGATGCGAAGAGCTTTGTTTGCTGTGTCCATTGCTTGCCATCAAATGCGAAGATATATGCAGCACCGGCGTTGCTCATCGCGTCGTCATCCCAGTATGAACCGATCACTGCGTTGTTTCCTGATATCCCAACAGAGATGGCAAAGAAATCACTCGCACCCCCATCATCAGCGATCAGCTTTGCTTGCTGGGTCCATCGTGAATCTGTGCGGGTGAAGATGTATGCCGAGCCCGATGAGTTGCCTGAATCGTCATCCTCGGGTGCTCCGATGATGACGGTGTCTCCAGAAATGCACAAGGAAACGCCGAAGGCATCGAATGCTTCGCCATCTGATGCCAGGAGCTTGGCTTGTTCGTTCCATTGCCCGCCATCAAACGAGAACACATAGGCCGACCCTGCGTTTGTCCCGAGTTCATCGTTTCGTGTGGCTCCGATCACGACCGATGATCCCGAGATGGACACTGCGCCGCCAAAGAAATCGGTGCTCCCTGCATCGGATGGATTGAGCTTTGTTTCTTGTACCCATTGCCCGCCGACAAACTTGAATATATATGCTGAGCCTGAGTTGTTGCCGTTGTCGTCATCGCCGGGTGCACCGATGACAATCAAGTTCTCATCGATCGAAACCCAGTTGCCGAACAGATCACCCTCCGAAATATCCTCTGATTCAAGCTTTGCCTCTTGGACCCATTCTTGATCGATAAGCCGATAGACATACACTGCACCGGCGGTTTCGCCGTGCTCGTCGTCGTCGGGCACGCCTATGACGAGAATATCGTTATCTCCAGCGACGGATGCACCAAAGTGGTCATCTGGCATCGCCGATGCACTGGTGAGCTTGGTTCCCTGTGACGGGGCACACTCTTGAGCTTGCACCAGAGCAGTACCGGCAACGAAAACAATCAGACCTGCAGCGAACTTCATTGTATCTCTCCGTAATATGAGTTTCTTTCTCCTTTTCCGTCGGCTGTTGCACTTACATCTCATCACATTACTTTACTGTACAAAAACACACACCCGCGAACGGGTGTGTGTTCAGAACTACGCTGACTGATCAATCCAATGAGGGAAATCAGATTGAACAGCCAGCACTGAATGATGCCAAAAAAGCACTGACATCAAAGAAGTTGAACTCGCCATCGTTGGAGAAGTCGGCAACCATTTGTGCGCCACCGAAGTCAACGATATCAGCGTGCATCGTCACTGTAATCGCCTGTCCGTTTGCGGTGCCGGCGATCGCTGACAAACCTCGATGAACATTGTTGCGTTGAGTTGAGCGTTCATAATCTGTTCCTTTTTGATCTGTTTCCAAATCCGATGATCTTCGGCATCCCGCCGTCGCTCATCCACACTCGGCGTCTGGTTTCCAAACCATTCGCCAAGTGTGTCACTTCCACAGCATACATCCTGCTTGTGTACGATTGTTGTACATCTTCTTCAATTACCTGCACTTGCAGATGATTGAGCGTTGGCAGTGACATCTCTTGCAACGGCCATGCCAAAGCATGAAACCTATTTTTTACCGGTCTCAACACTGTGCTGGCCACAGCTAGCCAACTTCAAGACAACTACTGGCTCCCATTCGCCAATTTGAGTGCTGATCCCACCCGACTACACTCCCCGCATGTGCGACAAGCGATGTCGCTACAACTGCTCCGAAGACACTCATTGTGTTAGTTGTCATCACTGCATCCTCAATCTGATGAGAGCAACGATTGGAATCGATCCACACTCTACCCAAGGGTGCTCATTGTGTGTAGCGACTACCATAATTGCATGGCGAGGATCGCAAGTTTCAAATCAATGATGGTACTGTCTGCTTATATTTTCTACTTGCAATTTTCTTGCATTCTTGCATACATTTGCCCAAGTTTGATGTGCCAACAACGCATCCCATACAGAAAAACCGCCTTGTGACCACTTTGAAAATGATCACAAGACGGTTGAAATACGGCCCAATTACAATTTAAAACTAGAGCGGGCACCCTACAGAAAAGTTCGCGAGGAAGACCGAAACATCAAAGAAGTTAAACTGCCCATCGGGGTTGAGATCCGCAGCAGGATCCATCGCTGCGAAATCGGACAAGAACTGTGCGACATCAAAGAAGTTCAGCGTGCCATCGAGGTTGGTGTCCGATGGGCAGGTTTGGCCGACAATGACTTCTGTGCCTGTATTGATCACCTGAGTGATAAAATCTGCCCCCGGAGCAGGCACATTGATCGCATCGAACTTGCCGGTGATATCAGTGCCCTCGATGATCGTCCGCGCCCAGAACCCCTTTGGGGCGAACCCATCGACATACAACACATCGAGCGTGCCGTGGAGTTCGATGGTCGAAGAGCTATCGAGCAAATCACCACCCGCCCCGTTGACCTCTGCTTCAAAGTGAGCCGCCGACGAAAAGAAGATCGGCAGTGTTGCGGTCATGGTGCCAACGCTGAGCCCAGGTGCGATCGTGCCGTGGTTGATCAGGTCGATCCCGATCTGCCCGGTCCCTTCGAGGCGCTGCTCGGTGCCAAGCCCGCCCTGTGCAACACCCGCTCCAGCGATCAACCTTGCCCGCGCCGCCGGGGCATTGAGCCGAATCGTCCCGCTTCCGCCAAGGATCATCTCCTCATTCCACTGAAGTTGAGTTGCACTCACATTGGCTGTCTCATTCACCACGATCAAGCCATTGTTGAGCGTACCAAAGGTAATCCCAAGTGTCGAAGCATTCGGGATATTGAGCAATCCTGAGAAATCGACACCATCAAGAATGCTGAAAGAATCAACCGAGACATCGGCGCCTCCGGTCGCAGAGAGCGAGCCCCCAGAGATTGT
Organism: Phycisphaerales bacterium; assembly: GCA_016764015.1. Next base: position 8,860 of record JAESSR010000086.1, on the reverse strand, counting down.
TGCGTTTACCAGTTCTATCTCCGAACCAGCACCGTCGGCCAGGATCTGCCCAACTGCACCTTGTGTTAAAGTGATTCCATTGAACTCAAGATTTGAATCGTTATTCGCCTGAATAACCCCGTTGTTTGTTTTTCCGTTTGTCGTGAATCGTATCTCCCGACCCAGTACATCAGAACTGATCGTCCCATTGTTGATCATGGATGCCTCGATTTGCCCCTGCCCATGAATAGTTTGCGTTGGGCTCATGGTGACTGTTTGATCGACAGCCGTCTGTATACGGGCACGCGCATCAGGCGAGCTGAGTTTGATCGATCCGCTGCCCACGACGGTCATCGAATCATTGAACAAGATTTGCGTTGCCGATACATTCCCGGTTGGATTGACATTGATCACACCCGCGTTTGTCAGCGATGTGCCGATCGTAAGTGTTTGGGCATTTTGAATGTTCGTTGAGCCGATAAGCGTGACGCCATTGAGCGTACTTGATGAATCAATGGTTACATCTGCATCAATTGCCGATGAAACTTGCCCGCCGATGATAGTTGCTCCAATCAGTTCGATCTGTGATCCAGCATCGTTTGCTGAAAGAACTCCTCCACCAGTCTGATCGATCGTGATGCTACTCACTTCGATATTCGAAGCGTTTAAGGCTTCTATCGTCGAGTTATTCACCTTCGAGTTCGTGACCAACCGAATCTCATTTCCAGTATCAGAACGAATGATTCCATTGTTGATCATATCCGCTTCGATCCTACCTAAGCCGCGAATCGTCTGCGTTGCGGGCAGTGTCAGCACCGACCCCACGCTCGTCTGAACTCTGGCACGCGCATCTGGCGCCGCCAGCACGATCTCGCCAGTACCACCGAGTGTCATCGAATGATTGAACAGGATCTGGGTTGCTGAGACATTTCCGGTTGGATTCACGGTGATAGTGCCGTTGTTTGTGAGTGAATTATTCACCGTGAGTGTCCGAGAGTTCTGGATATTAAGATCGCCCGCGAAATTTACCGAATCAAGCGTGCTCGATGTGTCGACCGACACATCCGCCCCATTTATGGATCGCAATGTACCACCGATGATTGTTGAGCTGAGTAGTTCAATCTGCGATCCCGCGCCATCGGCTTCAATCAAGCCCGCTGCCCCCTGAGTCGTCGTAATCGAGCTGAACTCCATCACGGAGCCGCCGATGGCTTCCATCGTTCCATTGTTGGTCTTGTCATTTGTGATCATCTGAATCTCAGCGACATCTGAGCTGATTAAACCGTTGTTCACCATGCTCGCTTCGATCCGCCCTTGCCCACGAATCGTCAACAACGGGTTCATAGTGACTGTTTGGCCGGCTGTCGTCTGGATTCTCGCACGAAAGTTAGGTGCAGCAAGTACGAAAGTCCCGTCGCCGCTCACGGTCATCGAATCAATGAAATTAATCTGTGTTGCTGACACATTCCCTGTCGGGTTGATCGTGATCGTCCCGCTGTTATCAAGCGAGTTCGAGATCGAAAGCGTCACGGCGTTCTGTACATTAAGCTCACCGCTGACACTCACTCCATTGATTGTCGTTATTCCTGTTATCGAGACATCTGCGCCATTGATAGTGTCAATCGCACCACCCATGATCGTCGAACCTGTGATAGTAACACGCGAACCAACCCCATCAGCTCGAATGGTGCCCGCGAGCCCCTGTGAGATTGAGATACCTGTGATTGACAGGTTCGATCCATTGATTGCCTGCATGATGCTGTTGTTTGTCTTGTCAAATGATTGCAGGATCATTGTGAGCCCAACATCTGAAGACACGGTGCCCTCATTGATCATGGCGCCTTCAATCCGTCCTTGCCCACGGATCGTGTGCCCGCCCCCCTGCGTAAATGTAAACCCTGCACCGGTGAGAATGCGTGCCCGTACTGAAGGTGCGTTGAGCAAAATGGAGCCAGAACCCGTAAGCATCGTATCAGCATTAAACTGCAATGAAGTGGCTGAAACATTGCTGGTAAAGTTCACAATCATCATGCCGTTATTCAAAAAATCGCCCGCGATGCTTTGAGTCGTCGCGTTGCCCGTATTGAGCACTACTCCTGGATTCGTAATCATCAATGAAGCCATCGATTGACTCGCAGGCATCGTTACCGTGTAGGCGCTTGCATGGCCAAGCAATACTGAATTGCCCAAACTCGGAACAACGCCAGTGTTCCAGTTGGTCCCAACATTCCAGTCGCCGCTCACAGGGCTGAGCCAGCTTGTCGCTCCACCGGCGTGTGCCATCAGTGATGTTGTCGTGACAACCCCGAGTGCGATGAGTGTTATGCGTTTCATGTGTCCGTCCCTTTCTCTGTCTGTTTATAGACAAGCCCCGACCAATACCCCTCGGTCGACGCTCGTTTGTTGAGTGTGAAGCACCATGTTATCAGATAAGGACAAATACCCAGAACATAATTCTAAAAAAAACACCCAACTGCCTTGCTGGGCGTTCACGAGGGTGTTTTGGGTGATACAAAATTACTTCGACTGCTTGGCCCATGAATCTCGCAACGAAGCCGTGCAATTGAACACTGGGGTTTCTCTGGTCGAATCTGAGTCGACACAGAAATACCCGGTGCGCTCAAACTGGAATCGACGGATGCCGTCATCCCATACAGGCTCATCCACAGCATCAAGCAACGCTGGCTCGACCTTGGCATTGGTGATGATGTTGAGTGAATCTGGATTGATGTCGTCAAGATGATTGCCGGTCTTCTTGCCAGGCCTTTCAGCCATGTACAGCCGATCGAACATCCGAACCTCGGCATCGACCGCATCGTTCACATTCACCCAATGGATCGTGCCTTTGACCTTGCGCACTTTGCCCTCTTCGTCGGCTGGTGGGTTGTTCCCGCCTTTGGTCAATGGGTCATAGGTGCAATGTACCTCGGTGATATTGCCCGCATCATCGGTTTTGTAATCATGACACTTGGCCCAATACCCGCAACGCAATCGAACCTCGCGCCCGAGTCCGAGCCTGAAGAACTTCTTGGGCGGATCGATCATAAAATCTTCGCGCTCGATCCAAAGTTCCTTGGCAAAGTTGATCGTCCGCGTACCAAACGATTCGTCTTTGGGATGATTCGGCGCGTCCATGACCTCGACGCGATCTTCATCGCCGCCCCCTTCTACAGTTTGGCCCCAGTTGGTAATAATCAGCTTGATCGGATCGAGCACGGCCATCCGCCTTGGCGCACGAGCATTGAGATCATCACGCACCATGTTTTCGAGCCGAGAGAAATCAACCATCGCGTTGAACTTGGTGATTCCAACATCATCAGCCAGCTTCCAGAACGACTCGGGCGTGTAGCCTCTTCGCCGAAAACCAGCCACCGTAATCATCCGCGGATCGTCCCAGCCATGCACATGATTCTCTTCAACCAACTGACGCATGAAGCGTTTGGACATGTTGGTATATGACAAGAACAATCGCGAGAACTCGGTCTGCTGGGGATGATGAATCTTCTCATCATCGTTTCGCCCTTGATTGATCGCATCAATAAACCAATCGTAGAGCGGGCGATGATCCTCAAACTCAAGCGTACACAGCGAGTTGGTCACGCCTTCGATCGAATCCTCGAGCCCATGAGCCCAGTCGTACATCGGATAAATATGCCATTCGCTGCCCGTGCGGTGGTGAGGCGCATTGACAATCCGATACATCAACGGATCACGCAGATTCATGTTCGGCGAGTTCATATCAATCTTCGCCCGGAGCACCTTTGTGCCATTCTCAAACTCGCCCGCCTTCATCTTGGCGAACAAATCCAAGTTCTCATCAACCGAGCGATCACGGAAAGGCGAGAGCTTCCCACTATCCTTCAAGTTCCCACGCCCGGCGCGGATCTCATCGACCGTTTGATCGTCCACATACGCCAAGCCTTTTTCGATCAACTCAATCGCCCACTGGTACATCTGCTCGAAATAGTCTGAGGCGAACTTCACCTCGCCGTCCCAGGTCGCGCCGAGCCATTCAAGATCACCCTTGATCGAATCGACATATTCCTGCTCTTCCTTGGCGGGGTTTGTGTCGTCGAAGCGAAGATTGAACTTGCCGCCATACTCACGAGCAATCCCGCAGCACAGGATAATCGCTTTGGTGTGACCAAGGTGCAGATATCCATTGGGCTCAGGCGGGAACCGGGTCGTCACGACCGTCCGATCGCCGGGGGTGCCCCACTTGCCAGATTCAATGTCGGCATCGATCAACTGCTGAATAAAATGGCGTGATTCAACTACTTCGGTCATCGGTTCGCTCCTCGTTTGAGAGCGATTGTACGCGCTCTATCAATCGATAGAGGCCTCATCATCGACCTACGCAAAAACAACGCCGCCACGCTCTTGGATCACTCAAAGAAGCGTGGCGACGGCTACATCAAAGATAACCTATAGATAACTATCTCAGAACCCGATCATCCGCCGCAAGCACCACAGCAGTCGCTCGCTCCTGCAAACTCACGCTCGTGCATCGGCTGCACCGGGCGATAGTTATTGTCATACAACGACTCAAAGCTCGAAACCTGAGCATCAGACAACTCCACAGGCGTGGTCATCACAAACCAACGCACACCCTCGGTACATGGCGGCGTCGTAAACGATCCTGCATAGCGATAGTACGACTGATCCGCAGGAAGCATGGCTGACGCATTGATCGTGACGCCTTCAACGGTCAAGGTCTCACCGGCGTTGACTGGCATGTTGGCGAGCACCGGGCCGAACGCTGCGTGGGCAGCCCCGCGTTCGAGCATCACCCCGACCACGGCATACTCACCATCATCGCTCTGATGCACAAAGTGAACCTCCATTGGGGTATGCTCGCCGTCAATTGTGTGCTCGCTGAGTGCATGAAAATGGAACTGGAGAAGAGTAAACTTCTTGCCCTCGGCAACCATAAAGCTCCCGGAGTCATAGTTCACCTGAACGGTGTGCCCATTGTTCACAAGATTGATTGCCGTTGGCTGATAGCTAAACACGATGTCCGCATCATTCGTTGGTGCATCCGCCGGGATATCAATCGGGGATTGTTCTTTGCCATCGGCACACACCGCACAGTCCGAACTGATCTGACTCCAGTTTGCAGGGCCAAGCTCGCCGGTGTATCCCCATTTTTTATCATCGCCAGCGTTGGCCGACAGCACCATCGTTGCAAGCACCGCTGTGGTGCAAGAACGGGCTAAAAATCGGCTTGAAAATGAAACGCGTGTGTTGGTATTCATGGGCTAGTTTTCCTTCTCGACGAGCGAACATCATCGAGATGCGAACTCTGGTTGTTGTGCTCGACGCACATGTTTGAGCCGATTGTACCCGCACAACTCAGAGCCATTCAAGAAATCACCATGAATCGCCCCCCACACCCCGCATCCTATCCGTCTATGTATAAATAGGTATCACCCAACAATCATCGCCCCCCATGACTCAGAAACCGGGTATTAATTATGCAAACTTTTATTCCCCCACCGCCGGATATTCCTGCCCGCACTCCGGACACACCGCCGGCCCCACCCAAAGCTCATCACCAAGGACAGAATCCAACCCATCCAGATCGTACTTGCATTTGATACAGCTCGTATGCATCCCCAACTCACCAGACGCATACTTGGGCTTCACACGATTGTAAACCCAAGCAAAGAAAATCATTGATATAAACACCAAAGGGACAACCCAAGGTGCTGACTGAATCGGCAATGATGATGGATGCCGTGCCCAATACTTCCAGAGTCCAAACACAATAAACAGCGGCCCAAACATCCCAATGAGAACTGCCTTCCGCACCCAGCTCTTTTTCCAACTCAGCAATCGACTCTGATTCCATTCAACGAGCATTGATTCAACTTCATCTATCCGCTGCGGATGCACCGAGTTCCCGTCGAGCTTCTCAATCTCCGCGATGACCTCTTCGCGCCTCAACTCTGCTTCTCAACATACGCCTCGCACAGATCAATCCGCCTTAAAACCGCGTCTTTCCCAAGGATCGCAAGCGTCTGACCCAACGGCGGCGACACCGCCCCGCCTGTCGCAGCAACCCGTAAAGGCTGGGCGAGTTTCCCCATGCCGACCTCTTGCGATTCCGCATATGCCTTCACCGCAGTTTCGATCGCTTCGGGCGTGAAATCGTCCATCGCCCCAACCACTGATCGGAACCCCATCAGCAGCTCAAGCCCCTTCTTCTCGCCCTTGATCAGTGCCTTATGTACCGCCTTGCCGTCGTACACAATCGAGTCGTCGGCGACCAATGCAAACCCAACAATCCCCCGCCCGTCGGCCAGCGTCTTGCACCGGGTCTTGACCGCTGGCGCAAGCGTCAGCATCGCAGCCTCATCAAACCGCCCGGCCAACTCCGTATCATACTGCTGTGCCCACGCGAACCAAATGCTCGCGAATGCTTCGTCGGTCAATGCCGCGATCGCGTCGCCGTTGAAACTCATCAACTTCACACGATCGAACTTCGATTGCCCTTTGCCCATGCCTGCCATGGAGAAATGACTCCCCAGATAGTCCATATCGAAGTGCTCAAGGTCCGTCCCATCCTCGTTCTTCACCTTTGGGTTCCAACCGAGCAACGCAAGATAGTTATTCAAAGCCCCCGGTAGATACCCCGCCCGCCGAAAATCCTCGACATCAATCTCAGGCAGCGTAATCCCCAGCACCTTGGCCAACGCGATCAGATCATCCGAAGCCAACTGGCGCGTTTTATCCTTCAACCACTTGGCGAAGTCCTCATCGCTCACGCCTTCGATCGGGCACGATTCGATCTTCTGTTCTTTGACCACCTTCTTCGCCAGCTTGTCCTTATCCCGCTTGGACATCTTCGATCCATCAGGATTAAAAATCAAAGGCATATGCCCATAGCTCGGCGTGTCAAACCCGAGCGCACGCTGAATCGCGATGTGCCTCGGCGTATTGATCAGGTGCTCTTGCCCACGCAGCACATGCGTCACGCCCATCAATGCATCATCGACCACCACCGCCAGGTGATAAGTCGGGAACCCGTCGCGCTTGCGGATTATAAAATCATCAAACTCCGTAGGCTCAACCGTCACATCACCCAAGATCGCATCATGCACAGTGATCGCCTCGTCCGGCATCATCAGCCGAACGACATGGGGTTCGCCCGCATCCATCCGCGCGATCCGATCCCCGAGCGAAATCTCCAACCCCGCGCGATTATATTTGTATCCAGTTTTCGCCGCGATGGCTTCCTTGCGGGCCGCATCAAGAACCTCAGGCGTCTCAAACGCCGGGTACGCCTTGCCGGCTTCGATCAACTGATGAATATGCGTGTTGTACTTATCCAGCCTCTGCGCCTGAAAGAAAGGCCCAACCGATCGCGGATCGCCACCGAGTTCTGGATGTCCATCAAGCGTCGGCCCCTCGTCCCAGTCAATCCCCAGCCACGCCATATCCTTCAGAATCCCCTGCATGGATGATTCGGACGATCTGGTTTGGTCGGTATCCTCAATCCGAAGCACAAACTTCCCACCATTCGCCTTGGCAAACGCCCAGCAGAGCAAGGCTGTGCGTGCCCCCCCAATATGGAGATGCCCGGTGGGCGAAGGAGCGAAACGGGTGATACATCCGGTTGAATCAGTCTGATCAGTCATAGTCGGGGAGTTTAGGAGCCGATTCCCAAAGATCGAGCCTTCTTGCCCTCATCGGAAAGCGGATACGCACAAAAAATGCACAGATCCTGCCGAGCACGCCGCCTTTGACGCTGTTTTACAATCAACAACGCAATCCACCGCAACGCCATCCACACCCAGATCACCACCGCAAGAACCGACAGCACCGATGTTGGCGCTATATCGACCGACCGCTCATACAGATCGCTCTGCCAGCCAAAAGTAAAGTATCGTCTATCAACAAAATCTACACTCAACCCACGATCGAACTCACTGGGAAACTCAACGGCCGCCGTGTTTGCCCCCTCGTCCGGATTGGACATCCATCGAGTAGTCCCCGAAAGCAACTCGATATGATACCCAATCCCTATCGACCAATGCCTGACATCAAACCCCCGTCCAAGGTCATATTGGATTCCAACGATCAGATCGCCGTCTTCAGTTTTAGGTGTGATGGAATTGAGCAGAGCCCAAAGCTGCACCGCTTGATCCGGTTTGAACTTCGCTTGTTCGACAATCCCAATCAGCGTGTCATACTCGATCCACTCGGATGTTTTTACAGGCGGATCATTTACAAATGTAAAGCGGAGATCATTCGGAAGTACGGCTGAGAAAACTACTATTCCCAGAAGCAGTATGCCCACACCAATCGCAAGCCGCTTCGGCGAATGCAATGATCGAACCCCAAAGCGTCTGAGCACGAACCCAAGAGCCCAAACCAACAGCCAACCCGAAGCAAAGATGGCAAAGATCGAGACATAGTTCACAGCGATGGATTCATCCAATGCAAAATTGTGCTTGAGCTCTGTACGCGAGTATTCATATGGACCATAAGAAACCCAAACCGTATCCTCGTAGTATGGATCTCGATCCCATGCATAAGGAACACGGACATCGAGCAGGCTTGAACGCGATCCCCACCGGAAGACCTCTTCGCCAACTCCGTAGCTCAGCTTCCGTCCAGTCATGCCATCGGGTTCCACACCGACCAATCGAATCGACCCGCCCCAGTACTGCTTCTCAACTTCATTGAGCCCATGTAAGAGAGATTCTATGAACACCTCTCGCGTGATGTCTGTTCCTTGATCAAGCAGTCCCGAATACCCCACCGATTGGATAGGATCGAGTAGAGCTGTATAATCAGTGACGATTGCCTCGAGTTGAGAAGGCGAAGCGCCATACGAACTCCACCCTTTGCCCGTCACCGTCAACACACCTACCAG
>JAESSR010000085.1 GCA_016764015.1 Phycisphaerales bacterium | reverse complement strand
GCAAGCAAGACCGACACCAAGCTGGTTCTGTGTCATATGCATCAGAAGGTGAGCGCGATCTTCGAGATCGCTCGTTTGGATTCGTTCTTTTCGATTGTTGCGACGCGTGAGGAAGCTGTTTCGCTTTAGCGAGCATGCTCGGTGTACACAATCTACAGAGAATGCCGATAGATACAGCACACGATGCCCGAGCCGACACTCCAAAATGCTGATGACTCTAAGACGCACCCGCTGATGCTTCCGATCTTGATTGCGCTCTATCCGATTGCGCTCATTGGTCGGCGTGTCATTGGCATCCTTGAACACACCGGCGAAGTGTACTACCTGCTTGTTGATGCGTCGCGTTGGCTCTGGCGGGGGATGTTTCGAAAAAAATACCGTCTGGGCAAGAATGCGATCGTTTCTCAGATATGTCGCGTTGGCGTGCAGTCGGTCTTCATCGTGGCGTTGGTGTCGGGTTCGGTCGGGTTGATTTTGGCGTTGCGGCTCTCGCCGCCGCTTGATGACTTTGGTCAGCGTGACAAAATCGCCAATATCATTACGGTTGCGGTGCTGCGAGAACTCGGCCCATTGATCGGCGCGATCGTGCTCACCGGGTTCGCGGGTGCATCGATTGCTGCTGAGATCGGGACGATGGTTGTTTCTGAAGAGATCGAGGCACTCGAAGCGAGCGCGCTCAATCCGATCCGTTTCTTGGTGGTTCCTCGTTTGCTTGCTGCGACGGTTGCGATGACCATGCTTGGTGTGATATCGAGCTTCGCGGCGGTCGTCGCTGCGTTGTTGATTTCGGTGACGATGCTGGGCATTCCCTACGAAACTTATGTCGATAATATGCTTACCCAAGCCAAACTCGTCGACTTCTTGACAGGGGTCGTCAAGAGCGGGATCTTCGGCACCCTGATCGGGATCATCGCCTGCGCCAATGGTTTGCGGGTGACGGGCGGCGCTGCGGGTGTCGGGCGCGCAACAACTTATACCGTGGTGGAATGTATTGTCGCGATCGTGGTCGCCGACCTTGTGTTCACCGCGATCTTCTTTGCGTTGGGGTTGTTTTAAGCTCGTATGTCGGTAGCACAGGCGTCCCGCCTGTGTCTTTGTGTATTTTCAATCACGCCTTGAAGAAAAGACACAGGCGGGACGCCTGTGCTACGAGTTTTCTAGAGTCGATACCCAACCGGATGCTCGATGAGTGTGTACAACTCACGCAGGATGGTCATGACAGCGAATCCTAATACGGTGAGCGTCACCATAATCCCAAAGGCTGTCCAGAGCCCAGAGCCGGCGAGCCAGCCACACGCATAAAGTGATGGCCAGATGGCACCGTAGCGAGATATCTTTTCGCCAAGCACCGGACCGAGCCCGTTCTTTTTGTACCGCCGATAGATCATCAAGGCGAAGATGCCCATGAACCCAAGCGGATAGAGCCCGGCGGTGATGGGCACGAAGTCGGGCCAAAGCCCATCGGTGCCCATCCGTGAAATCGCGAGTGCAAGTAAAATCAACGAACACAACAACCAACCAACACATGCAAAGATGGCTGCCCGTTTGGAAATCGGAGGCGATCGTCTCCCAAGGTGCTGGGCGAGCCCAGCGACAATCATCGCGTGGGTCATCACCACCCAAACAGGCTACAAGAACTGCACCCATAGATCAGGGATCAGCATGTGCCCGGCATAGATCACACTGAGCAGCACCATCCCGATCCCGGGGACATATTTGCCGAGGACATTGAAGATCAGAATCGCGCACGCGAGCATGAGCGTGACGAGCAGGGCTCCAGACCCAAAGACCATCGCCCCGAGCACTGCGAGCATCAGTGTCGCAGCGACCATGCACACCGCAAGTTCGATGCTTGCTGATCCATCGACGATCGGCGAGCCTACCTTGCCCAGTGCCCGATCTCGGTGGACATCGAGCAAATCATTGAGGCTCATCCCAAAGGCGTAGAGCCCGACGCCGGCGATGAGCCCGCCACCGAGGAGCAGGGCCAGGGGTGCGTTTTTCACGATCTCGGTGCCGAGTTCTTCCTCGTTGAATCGGGTCCACAGGATAATGAACCACAGGTTCGCAACCGCACCAAAGGCGGTCGTCACCCGGGTGAGCTTGAGCATCGGAGCGAGTTTGATGAGGGTTTTTCGCATGGATATCCAGTAGATGTACTCCCAGATGGTAGGTGCGATGGTGCCCGGCGGGCGAAGGGCTACGATCATGGACTATGGCTCGCCCAGATTCCAATCCAAACGCCCAGATTGCCCCATCAGCGGTGGTTGTCTCACGCTATAACGAGACCGTCACCTCGGTGATGCTCGGGGGTGCGATTGGTGCCTATCTCGCGCGTGGGGGGGCAGAATCGGACCTGGCAGTGCTTGAAGCACCCGGTGCGTATGAGCTGATTTCAATCGCCAACGCAGCAGCGATCAGCGGGCTCTATGGCACCATTGTTTGTTTAGGTTGTGTCATTAAGGGCGAGACATCACACGATCAGCACATCGGCAATGCGGTTGCGAATGGACTCGCCAATATCTCGATCAAGACCGGTTTGCCGGTAGCATTTGGATTATTGACAACCAACACGAACGAGCAAGCGATTGCCCGCGCTGGCGGCGACAAAGGCAACAAGGGCGCCGAGGCAATGAATGCGGCGCTCGATGCAGTCGATGCGATCGCGATGATTGCCAAAGCACAATCAAACAACACGCCTGGCGTTCGTTTTACGCCCGGGCTTTCACCAAACGACAAACTCTCATCACACGCTCAGGAAACGCACTAACCTATGGCTTCACCACGCGACATCCGTAAACTCGCCCTGCTTGCTCTGTATCAACTCGATGCACGAGCTGGCAATGATACCGAATCCATCCGAGAGTCACTCGACGATGTGCTGACCCTCCAAGGTGAGGGGCTCTCGTTCTCAGATATCAAGCTCGACTTCACCGAAGGCGAACGCGACAAGGCGTTTGCGTTGGCGAGCAAGGCGTTTGACCATCGCGAGATTGCTGATATTGAACTCAACGAGCTCTCGACCGATTGGACGGTGAGCCGAATGCCTGTGGTTGATCGTTCGATTCTGCGGATGGCCCATTACGAGATGACCGCGATTGCTGATCCAAAGCCAAAGGCTTCAGTCAACGAAGCCGTTGAACTCGCCAAGGCATTCTCGACCAAGAACTCGCCGGGCTTTGTGAATGGGATTCTCGATAAGGTGCTCAAGCGTGTATTGGCCAAGGCGAACGCGGCTGCGGAATAAGGGCTGAATCAACCATGGCGATCTTCCGCAAAGCACTCGGGACACTCAAAAGAGGACTCAGCAAAACACGCGAGACCTTCGTGGCATCGCTCCGCTCAATGCTCAGCGGCAAGCAGCTCAACGATGAACTGATCAAAGAGATCGAGAAGCGATTGATCCAGTCCGATGTCGGTGTCGCGGCGACGAAGATATTGATTGATGGGATCAATGCCGACTACAAGGCTGGCACGCTGACCAAAGGCGAAGATGTCATTGAGTATCTCAAGACCGAACTCAAAGCGATGTGGCCTGCTCAAGATCGCACGCTGAACTTGAGCGACACCAAGCCAACTGTGATCCTCATGACCGGCGTCAACGGCGTCGGGAAAACCACTTCGATTTCGAAGCTCTGCAAGCAACTCACTAGCGAAGGCAACACGGTGCTGCTTGGCGCGTGTGATACTTTTCGGGCGGGAGCCGTGCGTCAGCTTGAGATTTGGGGCGAGCGATTGGGTGTTGAAGTGGTCAAAGGGCAACAAGGCGGAGACCCGGCAGCCGTGGCTTTTGATGCGTGCAGTGCAGCGAAATCGCGTGATGTTGATATTTTGATTATTGACACCGCCGGTCGATTACAAACGCAAACAGGTTTGATGGATCAGCTCAGTAAAATC
>JAESSR010000084.1 GCA_016764015.1 Phycisphaerales bacterium | reverse complement strand
TCTTTGAGTGTGCACGAGCCTTCATTGACCGGGATGACTTTCGCGCCCAGCATCTTCATCCGGGTCACATTCAAGCTCTGGCGACGGATATCTTCCGTCCCCATGTACACATCACATTTAAGCCCGAAGTACGCAGCAGCCGTCGCGGTAGCCACCCCATGCTGCCCAGCGCCTGTTTCGGCAATGACCCGTTTTTTGCCCATCTTCTTGGCGAGCATCGCCTGCCCGAGCGTGTTGTTGATTTTATGAGCGCCGGTATGCGCCAAATCTTCACGCTTGAGCCAGATGGTCGCCCCAAGCTCTTTGTCCTTGTTCATCGCCCGAGCCCTGCGCGACAACCCATTGGCTTGATAGAGCGGCGTAGGGCGTCCAACATATACCCGATTGAGATCCGTCAACCGATCCCAAAACTGGTGATCTTGGCAGACCTTGTCATACACCTCTTCGAGCTGACGCAATGCCTCGATGAGTGTCTCAGGGACATACACCCCGCCGCAGACACCATATCGTCCTTGCTGATCCGGGACAGCGGAAATAGGCCCATGAGCAGATTCAGTGTTGGTATCGGTAGTACTCATAACAGATCGTTCCTTCTAACTACATCATCTTAGCCATGGTACCTATCAGTGTGTTCTATCTCGTTCACCCCGTCGAGCACTCCGAATCCCGCTGAGTACATTCACCCGGAGCATCAAGATCAAACCGACCACAAAGAACCCGGTCAATACCCCCAATGCCGCCGCATCACCGACCCATGCTTTGATCTGCCCAAACGCCAGCACGCCGATTGCCCCGGCAAGTTTATAGGTCATCCCCCAAAGCCCGAAGAACTCCGCAGTTCGATGCTTGGGTGCAAACATCCCCACAATGACCCGGCTCGATGTCCCGATCCCCCCAAGCCCGATCCCGATCCCATTGCCGATGACCCAGAATATCCATTGTGGTGGATTATTTGGGATAAATACTTTAACCCCAAACATGGCCCCGCAGCTGATGATCCACACCACCAAGAACCCCATGATCGTCGCCTTCACACCGATCTTGTCCTGATACTTCGCAACGACAATTGCCGTCGCTCCAGCCGTGATCGTGAGCTGAAGTGTAAAGATAATCAGTTGATTTCCAACAATCCCAAAGTCGCCGGCAAGGATCGCTGCGAACGCGATCATCGTCTGGACACCAAACCCATACACAAGAAATGCCGTTAAAAACTTGAATAACTCCCGATGCTCCGCAGCATACTTCACGGTTAGCTTCAATCGTGCGAATACGCCCTCATCGGAACTCTGTGCATGTGATTCTGGTTCCTTGAGAATCATCATCGCCGGCACCATGCCCATCACAAACCAGACCGCTGCGATGATAAAGATCGGTCGCCATTTTTCTGGCGAATCCCACCCTGCAAGAAACGCCAACGCTGCAACAATAATCAAAAGCACCAACCCGCCGATGTATCCCATCGTCCAGCCGATCGCAGAGATTTTTCCAATCGTCCGTGTTGTGGATAACCCGGGCAAAAAACTCGCCAGCAGGTTCTCGCCGAGCTGATACAAAATATTGGCCGGGATGAAAATCATTAACCCGATCCACCCTGAACCCGGTTCGATCAATGCCAACGCAGCGGTCAAAATCGCGCAGCACACCCCTGAAACCATCAAAAACTTCTTTCGGCTGCTCCTCGAATCCGCCTTCGCGCCCACGATCGGTGAGAGCAACACCACAATAAACAATGATGCAGAGACCCCCGCAGACCACAACGCATCGCCCTTTGATTTGTCTAAATCAGTCAGGTCACCAACCGCGACCGTCTTGAAATAAATCGGAAAAAGTACAGTAATAATCAGCAGCGTAAACGACTGATTCGCAAGATCAAACATCCCCCAAGCCCAGACTTCTTTGGGATTGGGTAACGAACGGAATGGTGGGGGGGCACGCATTATGTGTTCATCCCGAACACATCTTTGAGGAACGCCAACTGAAGGTTTTTGGCATCGTTGGCAAACTTGCCAAACCCGGCATGCTCCCCGGGAGCACCAGTATCAATAAAGGTCTTGAACTGAATCAACTCAGGATCAGCTCCCAGTGATGTGTAGTGGGCTTTGAGTCGATCTATAAAAACTCGTTGCCCATCAATCGGAACCATTTCATCGCCTTCGTTGTGCAGTGCCAACAGAGGGATCGGTCGAAACCCGTCGAGATTCTCCATCGGATCAACCTTCGCCACTTCACACGGCGAATGCTCAACGGGCCAAGGTCGGCCCGCAGCACCCTGTGATGGAAAATACAGTTCCTTCAAGTTCCCCGTAGTCCCTTCGACAACAGCCCCAACGAACGGATGCTTACTGCACAATCGGCACAGCGTCACCATCCCGCCCGCCGACATCCCGCCAATCACAAGCCGATCCATATCAAACACACCCAGTGATTCGACCGATTCAAGCACACCATCAATTTCATAACACCCTTGCTCAATAAGCGTGAGCGTCTTCGCCGGCGACATATATTCAACCTCATACCGCTCGCCGTGACCGGGCAGATCAAGAGCAATCGCGCCAATCCCACCACGAACCCAGCGTTGGTATCTGCCTGGGTCGAGTTCTTTGTTGACCGTTCGCCCATGCATCCAAATGACCGCGGGCACCTTCTCGCCCAGATCCCAATCTGGATGCGCCACGAGCGCAGGCACACCGTCGCCGAGCACAATCGTCTTCGACACTTTTACTAGCGATTGTGGGAGTTGGGCGAACCGTGGATCCATCAGAGCGTCACCGTCGAGCCCGCAGCAACTGATTCTGGTAGTTCAATCGCTCGCAAATCATCGCTGCACACGGCGGTGAGTGTCGAAATCTCAATCGTTGCATCTACCGAGCCATCCTGTTTGCGTGGAATCTTCACCCCAACCGCTTCGAGCCAGCGAGCAGCCCGTTCCGATTGGATCGCCTTCGATGACTCGATCGAATCGCTCCCGGTTGCATTCTTGACCGGCGCGAACTCTTCTACTCGATCAGTCTCAACAACAATTGACTTTGAAGCCAATGGGATCCCGTCGAATACAAACTTCTCGAGCTTCACCGC
>JAESSR010000083.1 GCA_016764015.1 Phycisphaerales bacterium | reverse complement strand
TTCCCGCGGGCAAAGGTGATCCATTGTTTGCGTGATCCGATTGATACTTGTTTGAGTTCGTATTTTCAGAACTTTGGCACCAATGTGCCTTTTTCACGCGATCTTGCGCAGCTGGGCAAACAATATCGTGCATATCAAGAGGTTATGGATCATTGGTACGAGGTGCTTGATCTTGAGTTCTTGCCGAGCCGATACGAGGAGCTTGTTGCTGATCCCGAGCCCAAGGCAAGGGCGTTGGTGGAGCATTTGGGTATCGGGTTTGATGAAGCGTGCCTGCGGTTCCATGAGTCAAAGAAACATGTTGGTACCGCGAGTAGTGTGCAGGTTCGTCGTCCGATTTATCAAACAAGCAGACAACGCTGGCGCAACTATGAGCAGCACCTCGGTCCTTTGCTCGATCAACTCGGTGATCTTGCCCAGGTATGATTCTCCAGCGAACTCGTAATCAGTTTATTTTCATTTCGGAGCACTCGATTTATGACGCAGTTTAACAATCCAAACGCCGGGACACCGATCGTGACCGCGTATCAGAAGACCGTGAAGAACTGCATGAGCCTGATCGAGGCGGGGCAGTATGATTCTGCGATCGCGATGCTCGAGGGAGTGATCAAGCAGTCGCCTCGGGATATACAGGTGCTACGGATGCTTGGCAACGCGTTGATGATGGTCGATCTCCCTGAGCCTGCGATTCGCCGATTCCAGTTCGCGATCCAGCTGAGCCCCGGCAACCCTGATATCTATTGTGATCTTGCATCGGCGCTGCGCAGGGTAGACCAGGTCGGCAAGGCACACCAAGCGATTGATGCAGCACTCAAAGCAGCGCCAAACTACCCGCGTGCGATCATGGTCAAAGCGAGACTGCTCCAGTCACACGGGCAATCCCCACGCGCTCATGCGATTGTCAAAGAAGCACTCGAGAAGAACTTTAACGCGACGCTGTTGAGCACCTTTGGGCAGTTGTGCCGAGAACTCAAGGATCAGAGCGCAGGGATTGATATGGTCCGCAAGGGACTCGAAGACGCAACTGTTGTTCGCGTTGTTCGCCAAGATTTGCTCTTTGTGCTCGGGCATCTACTCGATTCGGTGGGGGAGTATGACGAGGCCTTTGAGTGCTTTTCGATGGGCAACTCGATGTCCGATGAAGGAGAGCACCTTGACTTTGATCAGTACCTTGAACGCTGGGAGAAGGATGCGTATTCGAAGGTTCCATCTTCGAGTTGCAATGGATCACGCTCCGTGATGATCGTGGGGATGCCTAGGTCGGGCACCACACTCACCGAGCAGATTATCGCATCGCACCCAAACGCCGGCGGGATCGGGGAGAGCCAGGTGATCAGTTCGCAATCAAGCGGGCGTGAGATGGGTGACTTTGATCAGGCACACATGGACAAGTCGGGCAAAGCCTATCTCGACATGCTGGGCGAACGATTTTCCGATCGATCAATCAAACGCATCTGTGATAAAATGCCTGAGAACTTTTTTTACACAGGTTTCATCACCAAGGCATTGCCAGGGTCGCACATTATTCATTGCAGGCGGAATCCGATCGATACTTGCCTGTCGATTTATTTTCAGCGGTTTGGGCCTCGGATTGTTTACGCGATGGATATGCATCACTGTGCTCAGCAGTACCTCGCGTATGTAAAGGTGATGGAATACGCGGTTGATACGCTGGGTATTGAGATGCACGAAGCGGTCTATGAGCAGACTACAGCGAACCCCGAAAAATCTATCCGAAGCATGCTCGAATACATCGGGTTGCCGTTTGATCAATCTTGCATGGATTTTCACAAGAGCAAGAAGGCCGTGCATACCGCGAGCGCATCACAGATCCGTCAACCGATGTACACGAGTTCAACGCAGCGGTGGAAGAACTATGAGAAGCACCTTGGGCCGATGATTGAGATTCTTGGTCCGGTGCTTGAGGAGTGAGCGGGCAGTTTGTACACATGAAAAAAGCCTCGGGTTGATCCGAGGCTTTTTTACAATCTTAGTGAATCTTGAATCAGTCGTTTACATCGGTCTTTGCGGGTGTATCGGTGAACTCAGTCACTGGTGTTGCCGGATCGGTAGCGGGGGCGGCTACAGGTTCTGGTGCTTTCTCAGGATATCCGAGTTTGACACGAACGAGCTCGGTGATGTCAACGCCACCCGGAGGAGTCATCAGCGGGCGGGCGAGGATTTCTTGGGTGACGCCGGTGATGGTGTCTGTTTGGATCAACTCGCCATCGGTGCGTGTCGCGAAGACGAACGCGTATCCTTCTTGGGAACCGATCTCGTTGGCCGCCGCGTAGATTTCGGTGTAGGCCGATGCAAGCTGCTGAGCGATGAGGGTTTGGTACGCATTGTTAATCTGTTGCGTTGCGGTTTGGAGTTGTCCCGTTGCGGTCTGGTAATCTGCATATGCGTTGGCGGCTGCGGGGTCATTCTGCTGCATGGTCGAGAGCGAGGTTTCGAGCGATGCGAGTTGTGCCTGGAGACCAGTGACAAGTTCGTTTGATTTGGTATTAAACACATCGCGGACAGCCGCTTTTTCTTCAGCGATCAGTGCTTTGTCGATGAGCTTGAACACATCAACGAATGCGATATCGCCTGCTTCGATGGTGTATCGCTTGGTTGCTTGTGCCGGCGAAACGATCATGGTGATGATGATGGTTGCGAGGATCGCTGTGGTCAGGGTGAAGAGTTGCGTCGTGCGTTTCATGGGTGGGATACTCCTGTTTGGATCAAAAAACTGTGTGAATCGCGTTGGACGCGTATAGTTCGGTCACAACTGTACGGCTGGAATCAGGGTTCGTGTTCATGGTGAGCATGAAATATTGAGTCTTTTCGGTTGTCAAACCTCGATAGGAGCCCATGATGCGCGATCAACGCCTTGATAAACTTGCCGATGTCATTGTTCGATACTCAACCAAGGTCAAAAAAGGTGATCTCGTCGCGATCGGCGCGGACCCAATCGCCATGCCCATGGTTGAAGCGACCTTCGAAGCCGTCCTCAAGGCCGGGGGGAATCCATTCTGGTCGATGCGGAACTCCACCTTCGCCGACATCCTTTTCGAGCACGGCACCGATGAACAACTCAAGTTTCTCAATCCTGTCGAGATGTACCTGACTGAGACGGTCGATGTGAGCATTGGGCTTTGGGCCGACACCAATACCAAATCGCTCTCGCGTGACGATTCGAAGAAGGTCGCGATGAACCGGGTTGCCAACGGCCCCAGAATGGACACCTTCCTCAAACGCGCCGCCGACGGCGATCTCCGGTGGTGCGGCACGCTCTACCCAACACTCGCCTC
>JAESSR010000082.1 GCA_016764015.1 Phycisphaerales bacterium | reverse complement strand
TGCAGCCGGGATCATCGATGGGCTCGGTGCTGGGTACAACGCCAAGAGTGCACTGCTCGCTCGCGGATTGGCCGAGATCGGGCGATTGGGCACCGCGACGGGGGCGCAGACGAACACTTTCTTCGGGGTTGCTGGTGTTGGCGATCTGGCGACGACTTGTTTTAGCCCTGAAGGGCGCAACCGATCCTGCGGCGAA
Source organism: Phycisphaerales bacterium (assembly GCA_016764015.1). Next base: position 4,185 of record JAESSR010000082.1, on the reverse strand, counting down.
GCTTTGGGCAAAGGCGTGAAACTCGATACATACCTCAGAGAATCAATGTCCGTGGTCGAAGGGGTCGCCACAACTGAGTCGGTCGTTGATCTTGCAAAAAAATACAAAGTAGACATGCCAATTACAGACGCGGTGTATGCGGTGCTCTTCGAGCATCTTGACCCGGTCGATGCGATCACGATGTTGATGAGCCGAGACTTGCGAGAGGAACAGATCGGGTGACTCAGCCTTCGGTTCATTTTGATTCCAAAGAGTACAGCGCCGCGATCAAGGTGATCGAGACGCTGCGAATGCATGGGCACATCGCCTATTTGGCAGGTGGATGCGTGCGTGATCTCTTGCTTGGAGTTGAACCCAAAGACTTTGATATTGCGACCGATGCACGCCCGGAGCAGATCGAATCGTACTTCCGCAAGACCGCCTCGGTCGGGGCGGCCTTCGGCGTGATGTTGGTGCGTGATTTCGGCGAAACCATCGAAGTTGCGACTTTTCGATCCGATGGCGTGTACTCCGATACGCGTCGCCCGGACTCAATCGAGTTTTCATCGCCAGCCGAAGATGCCAAACGACGAGATTTTACGATTAATGCATTGTTTTACGATCCATTCTCGCCAGAGAATGATCGTGTGATTGATTTTGTTGATGGACTCGACGACATGCACAATCGCATCCTTCGTGCAGTTGGAGTGCCAATGGATCGGCTGGCCGAGGATCATCTTCGGGCATTGCGGGCGGTACGGTTCGCAGCCAAGTATGAACTCGCAATAGACGAGCGCACAAAGACTGCGATACGCGAGCATGCATCTGAGCTTTCTGGTGTTTCGATTGAACGCATCGGCGAAGAGGTTCGCAAGATGCTTATGCACACATCACGCGTGCAGGCGTGCGATTTGATAGATGAACTCGGGCTCGATGATGCGATCTTTGGCGATGTTCGATCCTTCGATTCGACGGTGATGGAATCGCTTGCCGATGAGATTGAATATCCAGTAGCGCTTTCGGCATTGGCGATCGGGCGAGGCTTTTCTATTGGCGATGATTATCAATCGATCGCAACGAAGTACCGCACAAGTTTAGACCTTTCAAACACGGATCAGGTGGGCATGAGAACAGTGCTCGGGTGTTTGGATCGGCTCGATCAGCAATGGGAGTGCCTCACTGTTGCCCAGAAGAAACGATTGGCAAGCCGGTCATGGTCGGCTCAGGCATTGGATATCTATCATGTGATTCACAAGGAATCGGCCCAGAGAATCCATGAGCAGATCGAGCAACTTACCCAAGAGTTCGGCGGGCTTTGCCCTAAACCCTTGATTTCTGGTGCCGATCTGATCGAACTCGGGTGCAAACCCGGCCCAGAGTTTAAAGATATTCTCGATGCGGTCTATAATCAACAGCTCGAAGGCCGGGTGCAATCGCAGCCTCAAGCGATCGAGTTTGTACAAAAACAAGTCAGATCAAAGAAGTAAGTTGAACAGAAAAGCGGTTGGATATCAATCGCATAACGGAGTTTAAAAATGACATCAGTATCAACCACCGGCTTTGTGCCTCAGGTAATCGACGGCACCAAATGGGAAAATATCGAACCATTGCTCAGCGCATTGCTCGCTCGCGAAGTGAACTCAAAGGGCGAGCTTGAACAATGGCTCCTCGATCGTTCGGATCTCGAAGCAGCCATCGGCGAATCGGGCGCGAACACCTACATCGACATGACCTGCGATACCGCCAATGATGCCAAGCAAGCGGCATACACATCGTTCATTACAACAGTTGTCCCAAACACCAAGCCAATCAGCTTCGAACTCGATAAGAAGTTCGCAGCATTGGCCCAAGAGTTCGGGTTCACCGATGGACAGTACACCGTGCTCTTCCGTGATACCAAGGCCGATGTTGATTTGTTCCGCCAGGAAAATGTCGCGATCGAAACCTCGCTCTCGCAGCTTGATCAAGAGTACGACAAGATATGCGGCGCGATGACTGTGCAGTTCGATGGCGAAGAAAAAACCATGCCGATGATGGGTAAGTATGGCGAATCGTCCGATCGCTCCATCCGCGAAGACGCATGGCGCAAGGTCGCTGCCCGTCGATTGGAAGATCAGCCTAGGCTCAGCGAGATATATGATGAGATGGTGACCAAGCGTCATCAGGTCGCCAAGAATGCAGATTTCAATAACTTCACAGAGCACTCATTCAAGAGCAAGCATCGCTTTGATTACACGCCTGAAACATGTTTCGCGTTTCATGATGCGATCGAAAAGCATGTCATGCCATTCGTTGCTGGGCTCGATGCACAGCGTAAGGATGAACTCGGGCTCGATAAGCTCCGTCCTTGGGACATAGCTGTTGATCCAAAGGGCCAAGCCCCGCTCAAGCCATTCGATGGCGGCGTAGACCTCATCGCCAAATCACAGAAGGCATTCGATCAGCTCTCGCCAGAACTCGCCAAGATGTTCGCTACGATGGGTGACGGCTCAAACACCAACGGCACCGCAGACGGCGCGATGCTTGATCTCGATTCACGCAAGGGCAAAGCACCAGGTGGGTATTTGTACTTTCGTGATCGCAGCAAGATCCCGTTCATCTTTATGAACGCTGCTGGGCAGCACCGTGATGTGGAAACAATGGTCCACGAAGCGGGTCATGCCTTTCATTCGATGTACTGTACTGATATGCCTCTGATTTGGGACCGCAATTATCCGACAGAGTTCGCCGAGGTCGCATCGATGTCGATGGAACTCTTGACCATGCCATACTGGGATGCGTTCTACCCGAGCGAGGCCGATGCGAATCGTGCCCGGCGCAAGCAGCTCGAAGGAAGCATCAGTCTCTTGCCTTGGATTGCCACGATCGATGCGTTCCAACACTGGGTTTATGAAAACCCAGAGCATACGCAAGAAGAGCGTGCGGCCGCTTGGCTCAAGCTCGAAGAACGCTTCGGGATGCAGGGGCATCGCGTTGATTGGGACGGGCTCGAAAACGAACGCAAGTTCGTCTGGCAGCGTCAGGGACACTTGTTCGGCGTGCCGTTCTATTACATCGAGTACGGCATCGCCCAGCTCGGTGCACTGGGTATCTGGCTCATCAGCCTCGAACAAGGCGAAGAGGCCGCACTTAAGGCATACAAGAAATCACTCTCGCTCGGTGGCTCCGTGCCACTGCCAGAGTTGTTCAAGGCCGCGGGTTTAGACTTTGACTTCGGCGACGAGACCGTGGGACGATTGGTCAAGCGGGTGCAGGCCGAGCTTGATAAACTCCCTGAGTAATGTCTTGTATTGAAGAACATTCAAACGCCTTTCGAGGCGTTTTTTATTGCGCTCATTTCTTCCAAGGGCCGGTGATCGCAAGCGTCCAGCCGTGCCCTTGAAGATTCACAAAGAGCGTCGATCCATCGGGTGAGAACACCGCGCCGGCGAACTCGGAGTTGCTCGCCGCGTTGCGGGCGATGCGGTACAACTCGCCTTCCATTGTCACTCCAATCAAATGCGGCGGCTTGTTCTCATCCTCGCACACGATGATATCGCCCCAAGGCGAGAAGGTGATGTTGTCGGCTCGTTCGAGCACACTCGGATCATTGGGTTCAATGAAAAGTTTGAGCATGTCGCGGAACCCATCCTTTGACGGGATCAGACGCCAGAGCTGACCGGAGTAGGTAAGGCCGCCGGTGGTTGCTGCGAAGTAGACGCTGTCGTTGCCCCACCACATGCCCTCGCCTCGCGCGAAACGGGCTGCACCTTTGGTGAACCCGCGATAACGCAGATCATCCCGAGCCGATTGCACATCATCAAGCGGAATCCATTGCACAGCGAGTTGCTGACCAACTCGCACATTTTGATCGTTCTTCCAGTTGCGTGTATCAAAGCTCGGCGTGTGGTCGATGCTCAACGCTTCGAGTTGGCCGCCCTTGTGAAGATCATCAGGGTCATTGGGAACATACCGATAGATCAATCCATCATGGCGATCTTCGGTTTGGTAGACGATACCGGATGCCGGATCGACGGCAATGGCTTCGTGATTGAAGCGGCCCATCTCTTTGAGAGGGACGGGGTCGACTAAACCGATCTCCGAGTTGGCGGGGACTTCGAAATTGTAGCCGTGTTCTCTCTCAAAGACTTCGTCGGCTTTGAGAGTGGTCTCTTCGCAGGTAACCCAGGAACCCCAAGGAGTTGATCCACCTGAGCAGTTTCGAAT
>JAESSR010000081.1 GCA_016764015.1 Phycisphaerales bacterium | reverse complement strand
TGGAAACGGGGCGTATCCGCAGCGTCGTTGCGCTGGGTACGCTCATGGCCAACGGCATCGGCGACACGATCCGGATCTCGTACGCCAACGATCCGATCTATGAAGTCGAAGACGGGCTCGAACTGCTTTACACCATCGGCAAGCGTGAACGCATCGGGGCCGAGCTCATCGCGTGCCCAACCTGCGGGCGAATCCAGGTTGATCTTTTCTCGCTTGTGCAGGATGTCAAAGACTTGCTCGCCGCCAAGATCATTGTGCCGATGAAGGTCGCCGTGATGGGATGCGTGGTCAATGGGCCGGGCGAAGCTGAGGGCGCGGATGTCGCGGTGTTCGCGGGCGATCGCAAGGGCATTATTTATGTCCAAGGCGAGAAGGTCGCGACGGTTCCCGAAACCGAAATCCTCGATCGCTTGCTCAAGGAATGTAAAGATTTCCAGACCAAGGTTCAATCGGGCGAAGTAAAGCTCGGCGAGAAGAAGGTGGACATTGTGCCTCCTGATCCTGAAGGTGAGCTTGGCAGTGGCTGGGAAAAGATGGCGGCGACACGGATGGGGCACACCACGCCTTTGACGATCAATAAATCTTGATTCCTACGATACTCAGGATGACAACTCCTCATTTTTGTGCTACATTCTCCGTATAGGTTAGGGGAGACTATCTCGTGGTTCGAATCAAGCATATTTCGATGGATGATCCGTTGTACGCCCAAGAGGTTGAGCTGCGGACTGCTGTGCTCCTCGAACCGATCGGATTCACGATCGAGGCGTATTATGATCTCGCCCCCGGGCGTGAAGAGCGATGCGAGCACTTTGTCGCATTGGTTGATCACCCCACCGGCGAGAAGGTCGTTGGCACCGCCACCCTGTTTATTGATACGAACAAGGGCGGATCAACCACTGGCAAAGTTCAGCAGGTGTGTGTCGATAAACAGCTCCAGGGCGAGGGGATTGGGCAAAGGCTGATGATCGCGATCGAAGCCCGTTCGTTTGGCGAACTTGGGCTTTCGAGTTTGTATTGCCATGCTCAGCTCTCTGCGATGCGGTTTTACGACAAACTCGGATGGGAAGTAAACGGCGAAGAGTTCACCGAAGCTGGGATCGCCCATCGCCGGATGTCGATCTCCGCGCCCAAACCCGTAGAATCATCCGATCGATGATTGAAACCTCAGAATCGTCTTCTTTTTCTGCCAAATGAGCGGAATTGAAGAGCTGCCATCGGTTTATCCAATAGTATGAGGCAGATGGCACTCCACCACTCCAACTCTTTACAACCTCTTTCCATTCAAGAGCTTCGAGATATCTTTTCTGACCATGGGCTTCGCTCAACGCGTCAACGAGAGGTGGTCTATCAGGTGCTCATCGAGTGTAGGTCACATCCCAGTGCCGACGAGTTGCTCACATTGGTCCATGATGCCGATCCTGAAGTCAGCCAGGCAACCATTTATAACACTCTCGATGCGTTTGTCGATTGTGGGTTAGCAAAGCGGATCCCCAGCCCGGTCTCAGGTGGGGCGTGTCGGTATGACGCGGATATCGCCGAGCATGTGCACCTGGTGCTTCAAGACGGACGAGTGCTTGATGTGCCTTCTGATCTGAGTGAACAGATTCTCGATGCGGTGCCTACATCCGTGCTCGACGAACTGACTAAACGCACCGGGATTGAACTCTCGGGGATCAAAATCGAGCTCATCGGGCATACCCCGCATGCCGAACATGCCCCGCATGAAAAAACTACTTGATCACTGTGATCGTACTCACGCGCAACCGAGCGCTTGAGCCGTCATCTCAGGATTCATGACGATGCCCACGGGGGAGCCCAATCCCATGGCGATCGCGTATTTGCGGATAGAGTTGATCTCTGCGCGTGATAAACCCAGCCGACGGCTCAGCGTACGAAACGCGAGCTCGCGTGGATCGAGTTTTCGTCGACCACGATGCACGAACGCGAGATAAAAACACACCAGTGCCACGCCAAACAGCACAAGCATCGTTGGTGAGACACCAAAGAGGCTTTCTGCCGCTTGGACAGAACTTGTCGGCGAGAAAAGCGTTGTTGGACCAGAACTTTGCATCTAGAAACGCGCCCCCGAATCCGAGAGCCCGGACATGTCATTGATCTCTTGGCGTTGGAGTTCTTGCTGAGCGTGCATGTCTGTGCATACCCGGTGGATGCATTTGGTTGCACGAGCCTGGATTCGCGGGTCATGGCTGTCAGTCACCAGCGACTCGATCTCAGCGATTAATGGATTCCACACGCTGCCCATCATTTCACGATTTGCACCGGTGACGGTGCGCTGGGCTGCCCAGACGGCTGCGAGTCGGTGCATCGGACGATCGTCATGGAGCATTTCGAGGAGCGCATGCCCGGCGTCACGAGCGGTGCTCATTCCATTGGATTTCAAACCCGTACTATCCGCATCCAAAATCGTCCGCCTGATCGCACTTGCGCGAACACGATGGTTTTTGTCGGCTTTGAGTTCAAGCACTTGGTCGTGGGCACCAGAAATGGACTCCACCGCATTGGCGCGAATCCGGTCGTCGGCATCGGACATCGCTTCGCTGAGCGCATAGCGAACTGCGTTGGTATCGATTGCTCCCAGCGCCATCACCGCGGTTGCTCGCGTATGAGCATCGCATGATTCACTCTGCATCATCGAAATCAGATCAAGCTCGAATCTCTGTTCGATACCCATCAATCGGATAAGCATAATCGCATCGCATCGAGTGGTTGGAGCCGAGAGCTGATCACGCATCATCCGGACGAACTTTGCGGGATCATTCTTATACATTCGACGCGCCTGCACACGCGAAGCGGGTGAGCGAGGCATCATGATCGAGAGACGCTGTGATTCTTCATCAGCGATCCGACGAACCCAGCTCTGGTTCGATCGCGCGTTGATTTGTGCGATCTGTTGGCGATGCTTCCACACAGGCGAAGACAATCGTGGCGGCGCATTGCCCACCGACGACCACCGGAGCGCACCTTGGCGTGCCACGGCGGAATCAACATCGTAGAGAAAATCTGGAAGATCAATCGCCGAACTTGCATTGCATGCACAGAGTCGAACATGCACGCTCGGGTCTGCCAAGGTTGGTTCGAGCAGATCACGCTTGGCTTGATCGTCGATGTTCACCAGCGATGAGAGCCTGACGAGCCCGAGGCGAGATTCTTTGCTCAGCTGTGCGTACAGGCTCCGTGTAGGGAGCGGGCCAACTTGCGAGAGCTCAAATCGCCCATTACTCTGCTGCGTATTGTGACGGAGTGATGCCAGCTTTGCTGAGCGCCGAGGACGGATTCCGAGGTATGCTTTAGAGAGCACGATCTCGTGTTCGTCGAGCGAATCGGCAACCGCAAGACGGTCAATCGCCGCGGTGCTCATCGGGGCAATCGTCACCCATCGCAACGCACGCTCACGCAAAATCGGACATGGCGTCCGCCTGAGCACCGTACGCATCGGCGAATGGCTCGGATGATTCCGTTCGCTCAAGAGCCTACGCATGCGCCCGGATATCTCTCGCTCCATCGGTGTCGCAACCGCCCGATCCATAACAAGCAACGCCGCGAGCAGCGGCGATCGGCATCGATGAACAGCAAACGACCACGCTGCATCTGCGATCGCACTGAGCAATATACATCGCTCGAGTGCGAGCACCGCTGGATCGACCGGCAGCGTGATCCGCGGAGTTGATGCAACTTTGGCTAACTCATCGCCGAGTAAATAAGCGGGGAGATGATCAAGCATCACCATCGTCATCCGCATCATCGCTTTGTCGGCGGCTTTGCGAACACTCTGATGTTCGTCGGCCAGCAACAATCCAACAACCTTGCCAAACCCAGGGTCGGCGGTGTCATGAGCAATCATAACGGCAGCCAATCGTGCATGCGGATCGGTATCCTGCGAGAGCGCCTGTGCGGCACCGAGCCAACGATCGCGTCCGAGCCCAGCACCGAGTTCTTTCATGGGTGTTGAGAGCGAACTCCAAGCGCGTGCAATCGCGAGCATCGCCTCGTCTGCATGGCGTTGACGCCAACGAGACGGAATTCGTGCGATGAGTTCGATCGGGCCGGCTGCCGATTGAACTCCGAGATGGTCTTGTGTACTGGTCGATGGACTATGAAAACTCGCCAGTTCGATCAGCATCATGGCGAGTTCATCGCGGGTTCCCGCCGGCGCGATCAAAATCGCCTCGCCGAGTGCTGCGACGCGTTGGCGCATGGGCAGCTTTGCTGCAATCTGCAACGGCGTGTGATGATGTGAGCCTTGTTTCGCCAAGTTAGCACCTTGTTTGGGATCAAGCAATGTTACCGATATTGCTGACAACTATATCTTGATCCATGCTACCCGTTGTGGATTGAGCCTGTATAAATCAGCTATGTTGTGGATAAAGTGAATGAGAATAGGGTATTCACCCTCTTTCTGCATAATCGACAACTATTTGCTTGGGAAAACGCTTTCCGTCCTATAAGCTCTTCTTTTCATCGACTCAGTCGCATCACACACGAGAGAATCGAATGAAATCAAGTTGAGAGTTTGACAACTCTCGTGGGACACACATTCACGCCATAGGCATGGGAAGGAATCCATGGCCCAGACCAAATCCAAACACACCGCATCGTCTTGTCTTCAGTCGTATCAGACAGTTCTCTATTCCAGGCCTCTGCATCCAGAGCATTTCACTATTCACAACCATAAGGAGATCCGATTCGGCCCGTACCAGTTTGAAGCATGGATTATGGAGGGGCGACACCTTTGCCGATTCGAGATTTCGGGCGCATGCGCCTGCGAAATTGTTTCAGAGACTAACTCAGGGCTTCCTGATACCGGGGTTGTTGAATCAATCTTGTGTGCCGGCGAGCGTGAGTTTGAGCATCGGTTCGCTCGATCTGATCTCAACTACATGACCAGTGTACAGACAGAGCAACTGAGCACAAATATCTACTTATCCACATTCGAGGAACTCGACGAGTTCGCACGCGAGGAAGATTCGCTTGTGTATCGGTGGGATGACGAGATGGGCCCTTGCATGAGTATCCTCAATATCCAGCGATTCGCCAAAGAGGTCCATGTCCAGAGCTTCCATTTGATC
>JAESSR010000080.1 GCA_016764015.1 Phycisphaerales bacterium | reverse complement strand
TGCTTCGCAGCCACCTCCCCCGGAGGCCCCGGGGGAGGAGATAAGATGGAGTCTTTATTTCATCAGTTGAGCCGTAAGCTATGGCCTAGTTCATCGCTGGAATTGGCATATCTGCAGCTTGTGCAAGCGCTGGCCATAACCATGCAAAGATTCCTGCGGTGAGCAGTGCGTACACAACACCATCAATGAAATCGGTGATGATGAACCGCGTAGGTTTGCCTTGGAAGAATGAGCCGCACAGCCCGCCCATGCAATGCCCGAGCACCGCTGTTGCGCCAGCTACACGGAAGACATGCAGGTATTGGGCGCCCGGTCCAACACTGATCCCGGTGATGTATGCGACGAAGATGGTGATCACCAAGAATGCGGCGAAGGTCTTGATGAGGTTCATGGCGAAGTTGGGTTTGCCTTCGTAAATGGTGAGCACGCCCCAAGGGCCAGCGTTCCAGCGTTCCATCACTTCTGGATTCTTTGAATCCTTATGATCGCATCCGGGGTACATGTACAATCCTGGTTTGATGTCGAGTGATTGAACCGCTTCGATGTATCCAGATTCCTTGTCTTCTAGGAACTGAATATCCTTGTGATGGTGAGGCATGAACATCCACATGATGGCGCTCGCAAAGAATACAACAACAGTCGCGATGAGGATGACGAGCCAGAGTTCGGGGAGGTTGACCATGAGTAGTTTCCTTTCGAGTGTGTGTGAGTCTTTGCCCATCGTACCATAAAATGCAGCCATAAAAAATCCGTCGCTCTTTGAGGGCGACGGATAATGGATGCGTGTGTGCGGTTTTATTTCGTGGTGCCGGTGACTGGCATGGATTCAAGGACCGAGTCGATCAGGCCGTAGGAGATCATTTCTTGGTCATCGAGCCAGAGGTTGCGATCGCAATCCTTCTGGATCTTGGATTGTTCTTGTCCGGTCGCATCGGAGTAGATCCTGTACAAACGATCACGCAGGCGGAGCATTTCCTTTGCTTCGATCTCAAGATCAGTCGCTTGCCCTTCCATGACTCCCGAGAGCAAAGGCTGGTGCATCAGGTTGCGTGCATTCTTGAGTGCATAGCGTTTGCCTTTAGCGCCCGAACATGCGATGACCGAACCCATCGACGCAGCCTGTCCGATGACATAGGTGCAGATGTCAGGTTTGATGAAGTTCATCGTGTCCACAATGCCCAAGCCCGCGGTGACCGAGCCACCCGGGGAGTTGACATAGAGATGGATGTCTGCTTTGGCATCTTCGTTGGCGAGGAAGAGGAGCTGGGCAACAACGAGGTTGGCCATTTCATCCATCACGCCGCCGGTGATGAAGATGATGCGGTCTTTGAGCAGGCGTGAGAAGATATCATACGAGCGTTCGCCTCGGCCGGATTGCTCGATGACGATGGGGACCAGAAAAGAGCTTGGGGTTGTCATATCGTGTTCACCTTATTTGGTGTGTGGAATCATTCGTTGAAAATCAATGCCGAGTTTATGCGAAACTTAGCTCGCTGGTCCGGTTGGAATCTCAGGTGGCTCGGTGAGCATCTCATCGACCAGCCCGTATTTCACCGCTTCTTCTGCATCAAAGTACATGTCGCGTTCGGAATCTTCACGAATCCGCTCGGCGGTCTGTCCGGTGTGCTTGGCGAGGAGATCGATCAGGGTTTGCTTGGTCTTGATGATCTGCTCGGCCTGCAGTCGGATGTCTTCTGCTTGCCCGGTGATCCCGCCGTAGGGCTGATGGATCATGACCTTTGCGTGAGGCAAGATGAAGCGTCGCCCCTTGGTGCCCGCGGTCAGCAAGACCGAGCCACCAGAGTATGCTCGTCCGATGCAATAGGTTGCAATTGGCGAGCTGAGGAAGCGCATCGTGTCGTAGAGGGCGAGTGTGTCGTCGACAACGCCTCCGGGGCAGTTGATATAGAAGTTAATTTCTTGGTTTTTGCGCTGATTCTCAAGATAGAGCATCTGCATCATAACTCGTGCTGCCGAGGCATGATTGATGTCTCCGACGAGGAAAATGATCCGATTTTCGAGCAATAGCTCGTCGATGGTCATTTCGCGTGTTCGTTGATAACTCACTGAAGCTGAGGCCATAAGTCTTTCCCTGACATATATCTACAGTCATAGGCGGCGATTTTATGCCTTTGGAGACTGTTCCAAAGACTCGCCAATCTGTCTGTTTCATCGGCCATCCTGGCCTATCTCATCATACCCGTCCCGGAATCGGATTGAGAAATCAGGGATCGTGAACTACAAAGAAGGTATTGCCCATCGCGGGCGACCCTTCTACAGTTCATGCCTGCCCGATTTTCGTCACCACTGGCGTCCATCGCAAATCCTTATCCTTTCGAGAGATCCGTTGTGAGCACAGCCGTCATCAGTGATATCCATGGCAACGCCGCCGCCCTGAGGAATGTCCTCGTCGACATCAAATCTCGGGGGATCGAAAAGATTGTGTGCCTGGGCGACATTGTCGGTTATGGACCTGAACCGCTCGAATGTGTTGATTTGGTTCAAGCGAGTTGCGAATGGGCATTGATGGGCAACCATGACTTTGGGGTGCTCTACGAGCCGACCAACTTCAACGCAACCGCTGAAGGTGCAGCCTACTGGACACGCGAGCAGTTCGATGCTGAGCCCGATGATGACAAACGAACCAAGCGATACGAGTTTCTCGGGGCATTGCGTGTGCGAGCAGTCGAAGACCTCTGCAGCGATGGCACCCCGATCCTCGCGGTCCACGCATCTCCTCGACGACCAATTAACGAATATATTTTCCCCGATGATGTCAATGATGCACCCGAAAAGATGGAAGCGATCTTTGATCGGGTCGATCAGATCGCGTTGGTCGGGCATACCCATGTGCCGGGGGTGTTCTCGAACGAGCCAGATTTTTATCCGCCGAGCGAGATCGGCGACGAACCTATTTTTAAGTTCATCGAGGATGAAAAAGCGGTCATCAATGTCGGATCGGTCGGTCAGCCTAGGGACATGGACCCGCGAGCAAGCTACGCAGTGCTCTCGCCAGGGCAAGTCGAGTTTGTCCGTGTTGATTATGACATCAAAGAAACCGCAGATAAGATAAAAGCGATCGCTCAGCTCCATGATTGGCTCGGCGATCGGCTTTATGAAGGACGATAGAGCGATTGCTCTGAGCCTGTTGATTTGTACACACACCCTGTTTTGATACACACACGCTGGATTTTTGCCGCATGAATGCTTCTCCTCTTTCGATTCTTCGTCCCACCCGATCCGCTCTTTGGGCGGCTGGTGCGTTTGTTTGTGTACTGACCCTAACGGCGATGCTCACGAGCACCGCCTCGAACCATTCGGCGCATTCGATTGCGCCGGTGTCGTTTGTGCAGGACGAGCCAGCCGATCCAGTTGCCGATCCAGTCGTTGATCCAGTCGTTGATCTCAATACTGATCGAGCTGTAGAGCCGACGATAACTGCTCCGCTGTATGTTGCTCGGCCTGTTGAGCCATCCGAGAGCGGGTTTACGCCTTTGGGTGATCTCGATAACCTCGATCAGAAGACCTCATTGACTTTTACCACCGCGGGTGCAGGGATTCAATCGCTCCAGTTGCCCGACGATTTCGAGACGGTCGCGGGCAAGGTGCATGTGACGCTCCAGGCCAAGTATGAGCTTGAGAACTCGACAAAGTATGCCACGCCGTTCGCGGCGATGGGTGTGAAGATCAATAACACTTTCGTTGATTTGGGCGGTTGGAGTTATCCGATCTGGGCGGAGATCGAGCCGGGTGTCTTCGAGGCTTTTATCGACGATGCCGACGGGAACCCAGTGGCACGCGTCGAACGCAGGTTTACACTCAAGCCCAACGAGCAGCACGGGTTTTATCTGAGCGAAACCGTCGAAAACCTGAGCAGTGAGCCATTAAAAGCGCAGCTGATTTCTTCGGGCGCGATCGATATCGCCAAAGCAAAGTCATCCTACGGCGGCGATCGTCGACGCGTTCGGTATGGGTACATGCTCCCAACTGAACTACAGGGCCCATCGCTGACGGTGACGGTCGATGATGAACTTAAAAATCGCAGCAAGCTCTTGGGCAAGAAGATCGCAGGGCAGTACGGCAAGAAATACCCGGCCAGTCTGATAGTTTGGCCAAACGAAGACATCCTGCCCGGCGCGTCTCGACTCTCGTGGCTCACGCTCTCGGATCGATACTTTATTGTCGCGATGCACCCGCAGTTTGATACGACAACCCAGGTGCCTGAGGACAAGTTGTTGAGCGGTATCGTGATGATCGATCGCCTTGTGGTCAATCCATTCGCTTCGGCACTCGATGCGGTCCAGGTGCTGCGCCTGACGAGCAAAGAGCACACTATTGCACCGGGCGAATCGGCGACAAACACCCTCGGGGTGTACGCGGGCCCACGCAATCGTCCGATGATGAGCAGCGAGCCTGAGATCGCATCACTCAATATGCCCGAGATGGTGGTCTCGAACCTTGGTGGCATGTGTGCCCCATGTACATTTAGCTGGTTGACCGATATCTTGATCGGCGTGCTCCGCACATTCCATTCGATCGTCGGCGACTGGGCCGTCTCGATCCTGCTCTTGGTGGTCTTGGTGCGTGGGTGTTTGCACCCTGTGACACGCTGGTCACAGATCCGTGTCCAGCGATTTAGTGTCCAGATGCAGGCGATGGCCCCAAAGCAAAAAGCAATCCGCGAGAAGTACAAGGATGACTCAAAGAAGCAGCAGGCCGAGATGGGCAAGCTCTGGAAAGAGGAGGGCATTTCCCCAGCGGGTATGCTCGGGTGTTTGCCGATGTTCTTGCAATCGCCGGTCTGGATCGCGCTCTATGCGGTTCTGTTCTTTGCCACCGAGCTTCGCCACGAGCCTGCGTTCTATGGCGTGTTTCAGAATGTATTCAACTGGGGGTTCATGAACGATCTCTCCGCACCAGACGGCGCGATCCCGCTGCCAGCGGGCATGCACTTTAGCTTCGCGATGTGGGGCTCGGTGACGGCGATCAATGTGCTGCCACTCTTGCTCGGCGTGGTGTTCTATCTTCATCAGAAGTACCTCACCCCGCCAACACAGGCAACTATGACCCCAGAGCAGGAATCCCAGCAGAAGATGATGAAGATCATGATGGTGTTCCTCTTCCCCGAGATGATGTACGCTGCCCCGTCGGGCTTGGCGCTCTACTTCATCACCAACTCCGCGATGGGGATCGTCGAGAACAAATGGATCCGTGCCCATATGGAGAAGCACGGCATGCTCGAGATCGAGAACATCCGTGCAGCCAAGAAGGACAAGGGCCCAGGGTTCCTCCAGCGGATGACCGACGCTGCCAACGCACAGAAGGAACTCAAAGCGCATGGGCCCCGCCAACCAAACCCGGCATCGAAGCAATCCCGACGCGGAAAGTAGCAGAGGGTTTTCTATGCCCACCGGCACGACCATCGCAGCGATCAGCTCGGCCCCCGGCGCCTCGACGCGCGCGATGATCCGGGTTTCAGGGGCGATTGCCCGTGCGTCTGCGTTGAATCTGTGCGGAATAGAACTCGATGAGCGAGGCGTGTTCCAGGTACGCTTTGATCTTGGTAGCGATCAATCGTTGCCAATGCTGCTGTTGTGGTATCCCGGTCCAAAGAGCTACACCGGCGAAGACTCAGTTGAGTTTATCCTGCCCGGAAATCCGGTGCTTGTTGGTCGAGTGCTCGATCGGTTGGTCGCAATCGACGGTGTAGAACTCGCCCAGCCGGGTGAGTTTAGCGCACGGGCGTATCTCAATCATCGGCTCACCCTCCAGCAGGCGGAGGGGATCGCATTAAGGATCGCAGCGGAGCACGACGATGCGCTGGCTGCTGCCAGCTCGCTGCTCGATGGTTCGTATGGCGATCAGTGTGATCAATGGGTGCAAGAGATTGCCACGCTCTTGGCATTGGTCGAAGCCGGGGTCGATTTTTCGGATCAAGAAGATGTGATCCCCATCGCGCCGTGCGATCTCGATGCTCGGCTTGTCGTAGTTGCTCAATCTCTCGAAGATCAGATCGGGTCAGTCGCCGGCGATCGCGTGCATACCAGTTCGCCTCAGGTCGTGTTTGTGGGCAAGCCCAACGCGGGCAAGAGCTCGTTATTTAATGCATTGCTCGGTAATCGACGATCTGTTGTATCCGATCAAGCAGGAACGACGCGCGATGCGATTACTGAGTCAATGGACTTGTCCAAGCATGTCCCCGGAGCGGGTGCAGTTGAGCTGACCGACCTTGCCGGGTTGGTCGGGAATGATGGGCAGGCGATCGATGCGATCGATGCCGATGCCCAGAAGCGTGCTTGGGAGATCATTAAGGATGCAGCGGCGATTCTCTGGTGTGATCCGAGCGGGCGGTTTGACCAATCGAGTATCTCATTGCCCTCTCAAACACCAATGATTCGTGTGCGAACAAAGTCCGATCTTCCAACGCCAGATGGTGCGAGTTCAGACGGATTAGCGGTTTGTGCGCTCGATGGCACCGCGTTGGGTTCGTTGTATCGAGCAATCGCCGATGCAGCGACACGCCGGGTGGGTTCGGGGGTTGGTGTGTTCGTTCCTCGACACCGGCGGGCATTGATCGACGCGTCCGAGGGCATTGTTGCAGCTCGATCTCGGCTCGATGCGAGCAAGCGGATCATCGAAGAGCCTGAACTCGTTGCGATCGGTCTCCGGGCATCGCTCGATGCGCTCGGCGAACTGATCGGCGATGTGACACCCGATGATGTGCTCGGGCGCGTGTTTGCTACTTTTTGCGTCGGGAAATAGGGCGATAGCACACGCAAGGATGTTTTTTTCGGACATGATTGGTTTGCCGCGCACTGGGAATGTGTGCAAGCGAGTTTTCAGGTTAATCTCTGATATCTCGCTGCGGACATTGGGATGGGCGGGGTGGATCGGCTGATATGGTCTTGCACTGGTCAATGGCATTCGTGATGTACAACACGCTCGATATGCGAACTGATAGAGTCGAAAGGTGTTCTATCACGCGGTGATGCTCAACGGAAATGGGCATCACAAGGCGTGCAAGGAGCAATCCATGAGCATCAAACTCGGTGAACTGTTGGTCGAACAAGGAGCAATGACTGCTCAAGAGCGCGATGAAGTGCTTGAGATTCAACGCCGATCTCCACGACCCTTTGGAGTCATCGCAGAAGAACACTTCGGGGTTTCGCCAGCGATCATCGAGCAGGCGTGGGCATGGCAATACGCCATGATCGCGCCGCGGGTGGATCCGCTTGCGATGGAGATCAACGAACAGACCCTTGCCATGCTCACCAATCGTCAGGCATGGCAGTTCGGGCTCATTCCGATTCTCGAACACGAAGGCGAGATCGAGTTTGTCACCTCGATGGAGTGCCTCGCACGGGCATTGCGGTTTGTGGGTTGGCGTATTTCTGAGGAATGCACCTTTGGGATATGTGATTTGCACACACTCAAGCTCGGGCTCTCGATGCACTATCCGATCGAAAACATGGATACGAGCCTGATGGATCGGGTGATTATCCGCAATCCGGCGGCTTAATGAAGGCTCAGCAGGCATGATTCATAAAAAACGAGACCGATCTTTCGATCGGTCTCGCGCGTTTATAGTCATTGAAATACACCGGGTCCAACATCCTGCCCGGCCTTGGCAAGCCTGTGGTTAACGGCGGGTCGCTTTTTTGCGAGTTGCCTTTTTCCTTGTAGCCTTCTTCTTTGTGGCTTTCTTCTTCGTCTTCTTCTTGGCTACTTTTTTCTTTGTGGCCTTCTTTTTAGTTGTTTTTTTCTTCGTAGCCTTCTTTTTAGTGGCTTTTTTCTTGGTGGCCTTCTTCTTGGTAGTCTTCTTTTTGGCTACCTTTTTCTTTGTGGCCTTCTTTTTAGTGGTTTTCTTCTTTGCAGTCTTTTTGCGGGTTGCCTTCTTGGCTACCTTCTTTTTGGTTGCTTTTTTCTTAGTAGCCTTTTTCTTGGTCGCTTTTTTCGCTACCTTTTTCTTGGTTGCTTTTTTCTTTGCGGTTTTCTTACGCGTAGCTTTTTTGGCTACTTTTTTCTTTGCTTTTTTCTTTGCCATTTGAAGGCTCCTCTGTTGGTCAATGTTGTTTCATCTTTGCTTCATCGTGCTGCTTCACATCGAAGCGAGTTTGTCACAATGAATATCGGCTCACTACAAACGCTTGTCAATCAAACTACACAACTCATCGGTGTGTTGCGCATTATTTCTTGAAGAACTGCGCCGACCTTGCGCATTTCTTCACAGATCAACAGCATACAGCATCACAATGCATCGTGCGCTTTCACTGATGCGCAGTAAGTTATTCGCGTTGAATGTCAACACGCGATCGAATGAATCATCAAACAGGCATGGACATCGCATGCGTATTCAACGCTCGCATCAACCTGTTCACTCCATCAATTCAATGCGATCGTCATGTACGCATCACATTCATGAACGCTTTGAGTTCAACAGAGACTGGCTCGCGTTTGATGAGCGTTGCACTCGATGCTGCTTAGCACTCATGCGATGTTGGAGTTCGTATGTGTACGGCATGTGAAACATGATTAAAACGGCGTAGGTGACGACTTCGCGTGTAGTTCGATGCAGTTCGTAGCATGATCGCACCAAGATCGTGCGCATTCGCTTGTATTTCTTTTGTCAGCATCGTCTGTTTTTTACTCAAACAGCGCGAACAATCACATGATCGAACACCAAACCTGTTCGTGTTGTACATCATTTACCTTTGAGAAATCATCCCGGGAGTTTTCATGCCAAGCGCACTCAACACCATCACAACACACACAACCGCCAACGGCTTAGTGATCATCACCGAACCAATGAGTGGTGTGCAGTCAGCAGCATTCCGCTGGTTGATCCCCGCGGGCGCGGTCTTTGAAGATATCCACAATTTAGGAACTTCAAGTGTCTGCGCAGAGATGTTGATGCGCGGAGCGGCGCAACTCGATTCCAAAGCGCAGGCCGACGCGTTCGATCATGTTGGTGCTCTTCGAGATGTTTCCAACTCGATTCGGTACATCCAACTCTCCGCTTCGATGATCGGGCACCGCATCGACGAAGCACTCCCATTGATCGCAGACATGGTTCGCAACCCAACAATGTCCAACGATTCATTTGGACCATCACGCGAACTGGCGGCTCAAGCAATCGCATCACTCGCAGATGATCCGCACCAACGCACGGCACTCGCAGCACGCGATCGGCATCTGCCTTCGCCTTACAATCGCAACACGCTCGGCACCGCACAAGGTGTGGAGGCGCTGACACACGATGGCTTGGTTCAATGGTGGAATAATCACGCGCTGCCTGGGGGTTCGGTGATTTCAATCGCGGGGGACATCGATCACCAGCAAGTTGTCGAGCAGATCGAATCGCTCACTTTAGACTGGTCTGGAAGCATAAAACAGCCTGTCCCCGTTGGCACCCCAACTCGTGGGTACGCCCATATTGACGACGAATCCAACCAAGTGCAGGTGATGATTGTTCACGATGCGCCACATGAAGGGCACGAGGACGCGGTGTTTGAAAAGCTGGTGATCTCTGTACTCTCGGGGGGCATGTCCGGACGATTGTTCACCGAGGTTCGTGAAAAACGCGGATTGTGTTATTCGGTCAGCGCGTCCTACCGAGCAGACAAAGACCGCGGCGTGGTGAGCAACTATGTCGGGACCACCCCCGAACGCGCTCAAGAATCACTCGATGTACTGATGGCAGAGATCATGCGAATAGGCGAAGGCAATGTGACGAATGAAGAACTCACCCGTGCTAAGACCGGGCTCAAGAGCCGATTGATTTTCTCGGGTGAATCGACCGGCGCACGAGCAAGTGCAATCGCAGCGGATTATCTCAACCTTGGTAGAACCCGAACACTCGATGAAATCATCGACAAAGTCAACGCGGTCGGGCTCGATGAATTCAACGGCTACCTTCAGCGTCGAAATATTGGCACACCAACCATCCAAACACTTGGTCCAGATGCACTCAAAGCCCCAGCCGTCAGCTAACTCTTCGGTAGCACAGGCGTCCCGCCTGTGTCTTTATTGGGGCAGTACAATGCAAGGTCACAGGCGGGACGCCTGTGCTACGGGTTTTTGTTCCATTGAAGCGGGAAACTTACGCCGACTTTGGTGTCCAAGTTGTCCAAAAGACGATACAGTGACATGGTGAAAACGCCCGGAAAATCGAACATCTCGCCCAATGCCACCAACAGTTCTCGACTCACGATTGAACTTGGTGATCGGTTGGGTAGTGATCGCCCGTTC
>JAESSR010000079.1 GCA_016764015.1 Phycisphaerales bacterium | reverse complement strand
GCGGGTGTAGATTGGTTGCTCGGTGTGGGTTGAAGGCACAGCGATGATTTGTGGGGTTTGGAAGTTGAAGCTGAGAAACTGGTCGGTGATGGTTTTAGTGATGCGCTTAGGCTTTGTATCGGTTTCAAGATCAAGAAGATAGAGTTCGGGTGGGGAGTTGAGGTTTGAGTAAGTCAGGATCAGTTTGGATTCGTCGGGGGAGAGTCGGTAGGACTCTACGGTGCCAGCCATTGATGTGATTGGGGTGAGCCCTCCGGTTTGGAAGTGGAGGCGTTCGATTTCTTGAATGCCGGGATGGAAGCGGTTGGTTCGCATGTAGGCGAGCGAGCCGTCGTTGGTGAAGGCAAGGGAGCGGACTTCGAAGTTGCCTTTGGTGAGTTGCTTTGTTTCACCATTGGGCGTTCGGGTGTAGAGGTGCCCATAGCCTGATTCTTCGGAGAGGTAGTAGAGGGTGTCAGAATTGGGGATGAACCCAAAGGCGTTGAATCCCCACCCGATCCATGCTTCGTTGCGGAGGTGGTGGGCGACGGTGATGGTTGGTTCTTCTGCAGTAGTGTCGACGAGGACGATCCAGCGATCTTTGTTGTCGTGAGAGACAAGCATGATGGCGGCGGTTGTGCCTGCGTCGTTCCAGCGGACACCCATTGATGAGACGGGGCGGGGCATGGCTTCTGGTTCTTCTTCTGAGTCTTCGGTTTCGTCGGTTGCTTCTTCGTCGGCTTCTTCGTCAGCATTGAACTCCACGAGCCAAGCGAGGGGGTTGTCTTTGATGGTGGGGAGGTCGTCGAGGGAGAGGTTGATGATTGTTTCGTTTTTGAGATCGAGGAGGACGAGTTGGATGGGGGTTTCGTGTTCGAGCCCGACCTTTGTGCGGACTGAGCGGGTGGAGACATAGCCATCGTCCGTCACATAGTTGGGCATGATGTCGTTTTTGGAATCATTACGCTTTGATGGGGCAGTGGTGACGAGGACGTGGTTTCCTGAAGGGCTTAGCGAGGTGCCCATCGAGCGGCGGTCTTTGCCCATGTAGAACGGGCCAGGGACGGCGGTTGGGTTGGTGTCGCGCCAGGCTTTGCGGTCGTCTTCGCGGAGATCATCGCGTTGGTCTTGAAGGGTGATGATTTGGAAGAGGTCGCGTTGTTGCTGCTCGAGGTAGTCGTAGTCGGGGTCGTCTTTGTCCTTGGGGGCATCGGTGAACTTGATGTCGGCGGCTTGGAACTCAGTGAATGAAAAGAGATCGCGGATAAACCACGAGCCATCACGAGAGAATGCCAATCGAATCTTGTTGTTGGAGTTGGTTGAGAGGAAGAAAGCCGAGGATTCTCGCGATGTCGATTTCGTAAGTTGGGTGGTTCTTTGAGTACCTGTGTTGTAGACGAATATATCACCCGCGTTGGTGATGAGGCATGCGGTGCCGTCATGGTTCCTCCAGTCGCCGGAGTTTGTGAAGTACGGGCCCGGGTTGTCGGGGGTGATCTGAACGGGCTCGGCTGTCAGGTCGCTCATGGAGATGAGGTAGGAATCGGAGAAGTCGCGGCCGATGAGTCCTTCGCGCCGGGTGGAGAAACGGATGGCGGAGCCATCGATGAGCCAGCGAGGGTTTTGGGGGGAGCGGGCGATCCAGTCTTGCTCAGCGGTGATTTGCTTGAGGGTTGGGACGGGTTTGGCTCGATCGTCATCGAGGCCCGCGAAGGATTGAACAGCGAGAATGGAAAGGGTCACGGCTTTGAGGAGGATATTCATGAACAAACTATACCCGAAACAAGAATCTTTAGGTCCGCATGTTATCCATTATGGAACTTTTCCTTGTTGCACCGATAGGCTTGATAATGCCCAATAAATCAATGATTTCCGATCCGTCACTCTCTGTCGCCCGTCCCGGCGTGACCACCCTGGATCGCCCTGATCCGATTATCGAGTTTGTTGCTCATCGGATTTCAGAGCCTGCACGGTTTCCGGTTCAGAAGGGGTTGATCCAGTTGAATAATGGGTCGTATGGATGCTGCCCGGAGGTTGTGGGCACGGCGCAGCGCGAGTTGCAGCGGCGGCTCGAAGCGGACCCAGTTCGGTTCTTTAAATCGGATCTTGAGTTCTACTCTGACGACACACGCGCCGCATTGGGCAAGTTTGTCAATGTGCGGGCGGAGGATTTGGTCTTGGTATCCAACGGGACCTTCGCGGTGGCGACGGTGTTGAATAATCTTGAGTTGTCCCCGGGCGACGAAATTCTCGTAACCGATCATGAATACGCGGCGACGATGAACGAGCTTGGGAAGATTTGTCGAGCGACCGGGGCAAAGGTAGTGATCGCCAAAGTGCAGTTCCCTGCGGTGACTCCTGAGATGGCGATTGATTCAGTTGTTGGGGCGATGACAGAGCGCACAAAGCTGGTGATGGTTTCGCATATCGCGAGTGCTTCGGCTTTGGTGCTGCCAGTGAAAGAGATCGTGGCGGAAGCCAACGAACGCGGGATATTGAGTTTCATTGATGGAGCCCACACGCCGGGGCAGATTGCTCTGGATATCGGTGATATTGATCCAACTTGGTACGCGGCGAGTTGTCATAAGTGGCTCGCGACGCCCAAGGGCACCGGGTTTATTTATTCTTCACCGACGCATCAAGATGGGTTTAAGCCGATGGTGTTGTCGTGCCGAGAGCATGAAAAACGCGATGATCGCAAGGCATATTTATGCGACTTTGATTATGTCGGGACCAATGACTACACGGGGAACTTGGTTGTGCCTGTGGCGATCGAACACATGGGTAGCCAACTCCCCGGCGGCTGGGACGAACTCCGCCAGCGGAACCATGATCTGGTTGTGCACGGGTCAAAGCTGATCTGTGATGCGATCGGGATTGAGCAGGTTGTGCCTGAGTCGATGATCGGGACGATGGTTGGGATTCCACTGCCTGGGGTTTGTGAGCCGGGATCGCTGATGGGCGAAGGGCTCTGGGATCGGCTGTATTTGAACCATGGGATTCAGGTGCCGATTTGGGATTTGCCGGGGGTTCATGCGCGGGTTATGCGTGTGAGTGGGCAGTTGTTTAATACGATTGGGGATTTTGAGGTGCTGGCGGGGGCGATGAAAACTGAGCTCAAATGATTACTCAGCGTCCATAATTCTATCCCAGAGTCCCAAATCTATTGTCTTTGCTGGCATCGTTCTGTCTATTGGCTGCCCAAAGAACTCGGCCTTTATATAGGATTCCAAATCCCAGCCGTAGTAAATGATGTCTGTTTGGTAGACTGATAAGACAGGATTTCCGGATTGGGGAATCGCTGGGAGATAGCGATGGCCGTAAACCGGAATAAGCCTTGGCGCAATGCTCCATTTAGCACGGGCTATATCAAGTCTTTCCCGTTCATCATTTGGTTTTTCGCCCCATTCATCTAACCAGAACTGGTTATATTTCCCAACATCTAGACAGATTGATACCCAAGGCCATTGTACATTTTGAGTAACCGGACCGAATGGGTCTCTCCAATCAGGGAATTGTTGCAGGCTTGATCCATCTGGTTCGTTGATATCGATGGGAAGCCGCTCTGCCAATAACGCTCTGTAATCTGGTGGGAATCGGAAGCCAAATACGCCCTCAGCCATTTGGAGTTGTGATTCGGATAATCCACTCACCCACTGAGCGGGGATTGAAAGCCATAGATCAAGGAGTGATTGGTCAGACATTCAACTCACATTCCATATGCTGGACGCACTTGGCGTTCTAGGTGGCGTATTCAAACTCAACAAAGAGCACTACTGCGCCGGGGACGGCGAGTTGTGGCACCCTTGCAACCTTTGGAGCTATCAGTCATACTCAGTGCGATTCGGGCACTGGCAGGTCTCGAAGAAACTCGATGAGTCGTGTGCGCGATGGGCTCGCTGCGTCTCGGACATACGCGCCCGCTACGCCGCAGGCTGCAGCGAGTGATTCACCCAGTGGCAATCCAGCCATCTGCGCGAAACTAAACCCGCCGCCGAAGTGATCGCCGGCCCCCGTCGAGATTCTTGGCTTGCGTGTGTATGGGCCCGCGAACCAATGCAACTCACCCGAACTATCGGCACCGCCTGCGCCGGTATGCTGATGAATGACCACACATTCGAGCCCGAGTTTCTTGCGGATGATCGC
>JAESSR010000078.1 GCA_016764015.1 Phycisphaerales bacterium | reverse complement strand
ACTTGTGCGTTCTCGACGACCATTGCTCGGAAGATATCGCCAGGGTAGCCTTTGGATTCTGCTCGAGCAGCGAGTTCGGTAGCCCAGATCGAGTTGAATTTTTCATCAACCTCGGCAGCGTCCCATGTGTTTTCTTTGGCATTAGCGACTGCGCCTCCAACGCGTGCATTGGAGTGGACGAAGATGTCGTCTGCGCTCGCAACATAGACGCTCGCAGCGGAGATCGCGTCTCCAATTACAAGGGCATGGTAGTGGAGATGGTCGTCGAACTCTTTGAGGACTTCGAGGGTTTTTACTGCGTCGTAGATGTAGCCTCCGGGCGAGTCGATGCGGAAGACGATGTGATCGATATTCCGTTTGGTTGCGGTGGTGAGTGCTTTGCGGAGTCCGACGGCATTGGTTTCTTCGCCGATGGTGCCGACGACTGGGATGACCATAAAGAGGGTGCGGTCTGCTTTGTTGATGCGTTTGCGTGGGGTTCGCTTTGGTCGATCAGCTTTGGTTGTTGGGGAATCGGTATCTGAATCGCGGCTTGTTCTCTCGTTGGTTTTCTTTTCTTTGGTGATTGATTCAACAGGTTTATGCTCGATTGATTTTACTTTGTATCTGGGGAAGGTCTTGACGGTCTTGATATTGGCAATGGTGATCTCAATAGTCACTTGCGCGCCGTTTTCTTTGGTAATCACGCCTTCATAGACGGTGCCGTCTTTGAGGGTCAAGATGTCGGCGTTGCTCATACAAGCAGCGATCGAGAGCAATGCAATAATCAGTATGAGCATGGTTCGTTGGATCATGCTCCGAGTATATCAGATTGATTACAGACTGAAAGGCTTGTTGATCGAGATTATTCTACTTTAACCGTTGGTTTTTCATCCCGCATTGATGCCAACGCTGCCCGCAGAGCACCCGATGGTTTCGATTCCGATGTCGCAGGCTCCTCGAACATCTCAGGCTCTCTTGCTTGATTTCTTGCTTGATCTGCCGTTTGTTCTGCTGGTGCATCCTTGATCGCCTTGGCATCGATATGCCCGTCCTCACCGACCTGATCAAACCTTACCTCAACGCGTTTGGAGACGCCTCGCTCTTGCATGGTGACGCCAAACAACTTGTCGGTAGCTTGCATGGTGCGTTTGTTATGCGTGATGACGATGAACCGAGATTGCTGTGCGAATATGTTGAGCGTGGCACAGAACCGTCCGACATTGGCTTCGTCGAGTGCCGCATCGACTTCGTCGAGCACACAGAAACAACTCGGCTTGCTGCGGAAGATCGCCAAGAGCATCGCAACCGCGGTCATGGTCTTTTCGCCGCCGGAGAGCTGGTTGATCGAGCGAGGCTCTTTCCCTGGTGGTTTGGCAATGACTTCGATGCCCGATTCGAGCAGGTCGATCTCATCGGTGATGACCTTCTGCCCGTCAATCTCTTTAACCAAAGGCATGAGCCGAACCTCTGCACGCCCGCCGCCGAAGAGCCGACGGAACATGCCGTTGCGTCCACCGAACTCTTGCTGGATGGATGCGAAGACCTCGCCAAAGTTTCTTCGTGAAACGACATTGAGCTTCTCGATGAGGGTCGCGAGCTTGATGCGTGCCTCGTCGATGTCCTTGACCTGCGAGATGAGATCCTCGTTGCGTTCGGAGAGATTGGATTCCTCTTCGATCGAGTTGAGGTTGACATTGCCGAGCTTTTTGATCTCTGATTTGAGCACATTGACACGGGCTTGGGTGGAATCAACCTCGACGCGGACGACGATGATTCCATTCGGATCATCCGTGCCATCGGTCATCATGTGGCGGTATTCAGGATAATCGAATACGAGATCCATGCCCAGGTCTTCGAGGGTTCGCTCTTCGATGTTCTCGCGTTTAACTTCGGTCTCGCGTTTGGCGAGTTCGATGGCGTGGAAGTCGCGCTGGAAAGCCTCGGCCATATCGCGGACGGCAGCGAGTCGCTCGTTGATTTCACGGACACGCTCGCTGTTTTCGCGTACAAGGGTGAGCTTGGTCGCTGCATCTTCTTCGTAGGTTTCGATCTGGGCGTGTGCTTCTTTTTCTTGATCGATCGATTCCTTGGCGACCCGCTGGTGCTCGTCAAGGATGGCAGCGGTGCGTTCGATGTGGCGTTGGGCGAGTGCCGTTTGGCGTTCGGTCTCGTCGCGGCTGCTCTGGGTCGCGCTGTGGGTGCGCTGCTCGGAGCGGAGTTGCTCGTGGAGCGTTGATGCCTGGACGCGGGCAGTCGAGACTTTTTCGTTGGCTTCTTCGAGGGTCTTCTCGATGTTGGCGAGCTGGTCTTGTGCGCTCTGGGCGCGGGTTTGTTGTTCGGTGAGCAAGCCTTCGAGTTTGGTTGCTCGATCGGTGAGGTTTGTGCGTTCGGTAATAATCTCTTCGATGCGTGAGCTGATCGAGGATTGCTCGTCGTTGGTGCGTTCGATCTCGCGGGTGAGACGATCGAGATCGGACTGGTGGCGATCGTGGGTGTGCTGGTCTTTGACCAGTTCTTGCTTGGCCGAGCCAATAGCACTGTGGAGCGTTGAGCGATCTTCTGCAAGCTTTGATGCGTCGGCATCGACGCAGGCGAGCTCTTCGCGTTTGATCTCGAACTCGGCAAGATGGGATTTGAGCGAGGTTGAAAGCTCGTCGAGTTCTGCCCTACGAGCGAGCAGCCCGGCCGCCTGCGAGTCATTGGCAGGACCAGCACACACACGCCCGTCGGGCTCGATGACCGTACCCGCTTTGGTGACGAATCGGGCTTGCACCGCACGCAATGGTCCGGCGGCGAGGAGCATCGCGGTATCGAGATCGGCGACCAACAGGGTTGTCGAAAGCACACGATCGAGCAGGGCTTCGACGCGTGGGTCGTTGTTGCGCGAGCTGACCAATGTACGCAACCGCGTGATGCGAGGCCCAGCGATCGCGGTCAGTTGGTTGATCGCGAGATCGGATGGGACGAGTGAATCATCAAGCCCAGCAAGTGGCAAGAAGGTGACACGACCGGGGAGGGTCGCGAGTTCATCAGCGGTGGGCATCGCCGAGATCGATTCGACAACCACAGACTGGAGCGCGTCTTCGAGTGCAGCTTCGATCTGTGAGGCATGCTCAGCGGGCACTTCGATAAGTTCTGCCAACGGCCCGATGATGCCTGTGAATCCTTCGTTGTTGTCCTTGCGATCGAGAACTTCGCGGACAGCATCATCGAGACCAACGCGGGACTTGACCATTTCTTCGAGTGTGGAGTGGCGCGTTTCAAGGCGCACGCGTTGTTCGTCGAGATTGTCGACGAGCTCGGCGAGCTGTGATCGGGCATTGCCGACGCGTTCTTCATGCGAGGTGATCTGGTGGAGTTCTGATTCGAGTGATTCGATCCGGGTATTGAGCACATCAATACGGGCGTTGGCTTGCTTGATCTCGACCGAAGCAGTGTCGCGGTTGGAATCGAGTTCATCGCACCGGGCTGAGAGCTTGGCGCCTTGCTCTTTGATAGATTCGAGTCGGCGATCATCAGACTGGACCCGAGTTAGCAGGGTTGCGTGCTCGCGTTCGATCGAAGCGCAGGTGGCGCGGGACTCATCGAGTGTTTGGCGGTGCTCAGCGGATGTACGCGATGAATCAAGCTTGATCTCGTTGGCTCGGCTCAGGGTTGTTTCGGCGGCTTCGAGCTGGCGTTCGAGTGTTTCGACTGCTTGTTGGTGTTTGATGAGCGATGCATCAAGGACAAGGAGCTTCTCGTTGGACTCAGCAAGGCGCGTGGTCTCGACTTCGACCGAGCGTGCCGCCTCTTCGATGGCACGGATGGTCATCTCGCCACGCTGCTGGGCTGATTCGGCCTGGTGGCGGGCTTTGGTGAGCTGGGCTTCGACCTCGCGCAGGGCACGGGTGCGTTGGTGGTGGAGTTCGTTGGCCTCGTTCGATTCGTCCTCGGCAGCACGCAGGGCATGCTCTGTGCGGGTGCGTTCGTCTTCAAGTGACGCGATCTGCGAGGTCAAGCCTTCGAGACGACGACGGATATCGTCGTAGAGCTCGAATGCCAATGCCATGCGTAATGAGCGGTATTCATCGTCGAGTTCTTGGAACCGACGGGCTTTGGATGCTTGCCCTTTGACCAATCGGAGTCGGCGTTCGGTCGAGTCGAGCTGTTCTCGGGTGCGGACGAGGTTCGTCTCGGTTTTGTCGAGCTTGCGGGTCGCTTCGACACGGCGCTGACGATATTTGGCGATGCCAGCAGCTTCTTCAAAGATCACCCTGCGTTCCATCGGCGATGCCAAAAGCATCCGGTCAACCTTGCCCTGTTCGATGATCGAATAGGCATCGGCACCGATGCCGGTATCGAGGAACAGATCGCGGATGTCCTTCAGCCGAGCGGTCTTGTTGTTGATGATGTACTTGGATTTTCCATCGCGATAGAGCCTGCGTTCGACCGCAACGACATCGGCGTCGATGGGCAACGGGCGACCAATTCGTGAACGCTGAGAAATGATGGCAGCCGCTTCAGACTCGCCTTCTTCGGCGGCTCTATCAGCATCAGCATCGGAGATATGGGCATCGTGCTCGGGGTGGGCACAGGCTGGTAGCACAGGCGTCTCGCCTGTGTCTTGCTCAT
Organism: Phycisphaerales bacterium; assembly: GCA_016764015.1. Next base: position 28,903 of record JAESSR010000078.1, on the reverse strand, counting down.
CGTTGATTTCATCCAATAAGACCACAGGCGGAACGCCAGTGCCACGGGGTGTTGTTTGCTTCGGATTCTCAAAGGTAAGCGTGACGCTCGCCATGCCCGAGGGTTTGCGTCCTGCCGAGCCGGCGAAGATGACATCGATCATTTCTTTGCCACGCAGAGATTTCGATGAGCGTTCGCCCAGAACCCATTTAATCGCGTCGACCACATTGGATTTGCCACACCCGTTCGGGCCGACGATGCCGGTGATTGGATCGGAGAAGTTGAAGGTTGTTTTGTCAGCGAAGCTCTTAAAGCCGTTCACTGTAAGTGAGGAGAGCTTGAGCCCTGCAGCACGCGCAATGACAGCATGTGCACTTATTGGCTGATTTGGTGCCTCAGTTGTGGATGAGGCTGTGGATTGCTTGGTGGATGGCGTGTTGATAGGACGCGTGTCTGCTTGGTCAATTGTGTGAGTCATAATCAGCGCAACCTCCGTGTCGGCTGGTCTTTATGAACGCCCTATGGATGTTGGAGAAATCCTGTTCATCCACAAAGCGATATGAACCGCCGGATCCTCCAGCGGGTCGATCTTATGGATGATACCAGATATTGCACACAATTGCGCGGCATTACACATGGAAATTGCAGGTGTTTGGCGGTTGAGTGAGCCTATGCGTTCCTCATCAATCGCGGCGATGCTGGCCCATCCGGTCGAGCTTGCTCAGCGTCCAAAGTAGGTAGAGGCATTCCTAGTAATTACCATATTCTGTATTCAGCCCGCTATGGATCGATGAATCTCGAAGACGGACTCATTGGCAAGCGTCCGTACATGAGCATGGATTTCTCGTTCGACCAAACCCGAGGTTTTTCGGCGGAGTTCGTTGAGGAAGTTTTCGAGGGATTCCTCGTCGCCTTGGGCTTCGAGCATCACGGTGCCATCGGGCTCGTTGCGAACCCACCCGGTCACCGGGTAGTTGGCCGCGATTGTGCGTGCACGGGCCCTGAACCCAACCCCTTGGACTCGCCCTTGAAAGATGACCCGTTGTCGTGTGACCATAGGAACGAGTATAGAGGATGATGAACATCCTTGCAGATGATGGTTTGAACCAAGGTCCGAATTGGGTAGTTGTACCGGGTATTGGACCCTATGAGACCTGCGCAGGGGCATTCTTGTTTGATAATCCTCGCGAACGATGATTTTAGTGGGCAGACCATTGATCTTGGGTTAGTTTTTTCCATCGGGCTCTCAACAATTGGGCCTATCGTTATCGGGTGAGCACATAGTGAGCATAAAGAGCCGAGAAACCAGAAGAGAGTTCTATTGAGCGGATTCGCACCAGAACAAGACGATCGCCAGCGTGTACGCGATGCCTCGGACATCGTCGCGGTTGTTGGTGAGCACCTGGCACTCAAGCCCAAAGGGCGTGAGTATGTCGGGTTGTGCCCATTCCACGACGATCGAAATCCCTCGATGTGCGTCATCCCAGCGAAGCAAATCTTCCACTGCTTCGTCTGTGGCACCGGTGGCGATGTCTTCACATTCATCCAAAAATACCACTCGATGGGTTTCCGAGAATCACTCGAATACCTCGCAGAACGCGGGAACATTGAGCTGACCAAGTTCAAACCCGGCGGGGGCGATGGGGCGGGTGTCCCATTTGAACACTCGGGCGTTGGCAAAAAGGAAATCATGGCGGCCAACCAGGCTGGGCAGTCATTCTTCCAAACAATCCTCACCCACCCAGAGCACGGCACACTCGCACGATCCATCATTGAAAAACGAGGGATTTCACAAGACATGGTCGAACGCTTCGCTATCGGGGCAAGCCCTGACCGCTGGGATGGCTTGCTCAAGACCGCACAGGGCAAGGGGCTCAACCTCGACGCACTCATCGGCGCAGGGCTCATCAAAGCCAAAGACTCCGGCGGGCACTACGACGCACTCCGCAATCGGCTCATCTTCCCCATCTGCGATCAGATCGGACGGGTGATTGCCTTTGGCGGGCGCATCATGAACGAGGATGATTCGCCCAAGTACCTCAACTCGCCTGAGACCCCGGTCTTCCGAAAATCAATGACTCTGTACGGCATCAACCACGCCCAGCGCGCCATCAAGAAGGAACGAACCGCGGTCATCGTCGAAGGCTACACCGATGTCATTGCCTGCCATCAAGCCGGGGTCGAACATGTCGTAGGCACATTGGGCACCGCACTCACCGGCGGGCACGCAACGGTCTTGCGTCGGTTGTGCGACACCGTCGTCCTGCTCTTTGATGGCGGCGAGGCCGGTATTAAAGCAGCCGACCGGGCTATTGAAGTGCTCTTGGGTGAAACAATCGATATCCGAATCGCAGCCTTGTCCGGTTTCACCGATGCCAAAGACCCCGACGAACTTCTCAAGCGTGATGGTGGAGCTGAGATATTCAAGCAGGTCATCGAGAACTCGGTCGATCTGATCAAATGGCGATTCGATCGCTTGCGCGAAGAACTCAAAGATGCTGGTCCAGCCCGTATCACCCAGCGCATCGAAGATGAACTCGCCAAGCTCAGTGATCTTGGTCTGGGCGAACTTACCCCGGTGCGCCGAAGCCTGATGATCCGCCAGGTCGCCCGTGCTGCGCAGATCGAAGAGGGCGTGGTCACCGCCGCCATCCGCACAGGTCGATCACGAAGAAGACCATCGTTCAATGCTCCAAACCATCGAGCAAACCACCCTGCAGCCCATCCTGCAGACCTCGAGCAAGTTGACCAAGAGCACTACGAAGACACCGGCGAGCAGCCTGAGTTTAACTGGAAGCCCAACGCCCGTGAAACACTCTTGGGGTGTTTGCTCTACGATTCGAACCTCTGGCTCGTGATGAGCTCCGACGAACGAGAACTTACCAGCACCACATCGTTCGGCTCACCTTTGTCAAGAGTCGTCGCTGACGCATTGCACTCAAGCGCTGAAAACGGAACCGGCACCGGGCTTCATGCCGTGCTCGACGAGCTGGCTGCGCTTGGTGAAGAGACAGGAAAAAATCTTGTAGAAGCGGAACAGCGGGCAACCATGCTCCGTCAGATCATCGCAAGAGACTCCGAAGGAGTTGCCTCAAGGGTGACACGGATGTTCAACGAATGCGTCGGAGATGTCTCTTTAGCCGACGCGAGGGTGCAACGCCAAGGGATAGAATCAAGCACCATCAACGAGCCCGTCGACGAGGGGGCCAAGCTCAGAGCCTTCATCGAAGAGCAACGAGTCAATCGAAAGAGGTTTGGTCGATCCGGAAAAAACATGCTCAGCGGAGAGTGAGTAAAGATAATTCATCGCCAATCTCCCGGAGGGAGCAAGTTGGTGCGTATATTTGAAGATGGCTCATCGGTTGTGATTCGTCACAATCAACCGGAGTCGTTTATTTGGAGAGAGTGTTCATGATTGGAATTTTGCATCCAGCAGTGGCAGAGTTGATCGCCGTGGGCAAGCGGCGCGGCTGGCTCAGCTACGAAGAACTCAACAACATCATCCCCGACGAGTATGTCGAGATGGTGCCGATCCATTCACTCATATCCAAGCTCGACGAGCAGGGTGTAGAGCTTGTTGATGAGATGGAATTCCGTGGACGCATCTTCCGTGCACAAAGATCAGGCGATCGAAGAACCGTCGAAACCGTCGGGTTCTTGATGGACCAGTTCCGCGCGATGTCCGTCTCCGGCGGCGAGCACCTCGGAGCCGGCGAGTCCGTGCGCCTGCGTCTCAACGCAACCCACTACGCCAACGGCACCGGTGCCATGAACGCCAAGCAGATCGAAGAAGCTGAGAAAGATGTCGAAGACGCACGCACCATGGACGACCAAAGCGTCCAGCGCGATCTCGACGAGGCGGTCGCTAGCGAACCGAGCGCCAAGCGTATGGACGATCCTGTCCGCATGTACCTCACGCAGATGGGCTCGATTCCGTTGCTCACCCGCAACGAAGAGATTCGATTAGCCAAGAAGATCGAGACCACCCGGATGATCTTCCGCCGTCGATGTCTTGAGAGCGATTACATCATCGCTCAGGTCGTCGAAACACTAAAACTTGTCAGCGAAGGATCGCTCCCGTTCGATCGCACCATGCGTGTGAGCACGCTCGACGATCAAGCCAAGAACAAGATATCAACGCGTATCCCCGCCAACCTACCAACGATCGAAAGACTCCTTGAGCTCAACCGCCAAGATTGGGCTTCGCTCGATGGACTCCGCAAAGACGACGGCACCATCCGCCTGACCAAAGTGGCGAAAGCTCTGCGTCAACAAATCCAGGCCCGCCGACGGCGCATGGCAGCGCTTATCGAAGAGCTCAGCCTCCGCACCGGACGCATCGTGCCTCTGATGCGTAAGCTCAAATCAATCTCTGAGAAAATGTCAACAATCGAAGGCGAGATGCTCCAAGCAGCACTCTACCCAAAGAAGTACGAAGAGGATGACCTTGAAGTCCTCCGCGAAGAACTCAACGGGCTCCGCGGGCTCGCATCGGAAGAGCCCGAACAACTCCGTCTGCGGATCGAACAAATTACAACCGTCTTCTGGGAGTACGAACAAGCCAAGCGAGATCTCTCGGGTGGCAACCTGCGTCTGGTTGTTTCGATCGCTAAGAAGTACCGCAACCGCGGGCTCAGCTTCCTTGATGTCATCCAAGAAGGCAATACGGGCTTGATGCGTGCGGTCGATAAGTTTGAATACAAGCGTGGGTACAAGTTCAGCACCTATGCCACTTGGTGGATTCGCCAGGCAATCACTCGCGCGATCGCCGATCACGCACGCACCATCCGTATCCCGGTGCACATGATCGAGACCATGACCAAACTCCGCAATATCCAGAAGGCGATCATGCGTGAGACCGGGTACGAACCAACCTCCGAAGAGATCGCTGAGAAGGCTGATATGTCCCCGATGGAGGTCCGCCGAGTGATGGGCATCTCCAAGCATCCGGTGAGCCTTGATCGTCCGGTTGGTGAGTCCGAAGATTCAAACTTTGGCGACTTCCTCGAAGATACCAACCAAGACGCACCAGCAGTCGCAGCTGCAAGAGAGATGCTTAAGGGACGAATCGAGATGGTGCTCAAAACGCTGACTTATCGTGAACGAGAGATCATTAAGCTCCGCTACGGCATCGGCGACGGATACACCTATACCCTTGAAGAGGTTGGTCGCATTTTCAAAGTGACGCGTGAACGCGTGCGACAGGTTGAGGCCAAAGCCATCCGCAAACTCCAGCATCCGATCCGTTCGCGTAAGCTCGAAGGCTTCGTTGATTCCTGATCCGGTTGTCCGTTGATATCTTCTCCGTCGTTAAACATTGCAGAGCATCCTTGATGGGTGCTCTGTTTTTAGGTACACTTTATGAACACACAGTAAACACAAACAGGAGATTGCAGTATGCCCGATCGAATCCACGAACTCCAAATCGAAATCATGCAGCTCAAGCAAACCCTCGCCAAAGAGATTGCCGATCGTACGCCAGAGCCGGTCGAAGATTGGGAACTGACCAACCTCGACGGCTCATCAACTAAGCTCTCTGAGTTGTTTGGTGAGAAAAGTGAGCTGCTGGTGATTCACAACATGGGGCGCGGCTGTCATTATTGTTCGCTCTGGGGCGACGCGATGATCGGCATCGCCGACCATCTTCAACAACGCGCAAGCTTCGTGTTGTGCTCAAACGATCCTGCTGATGTTATCGCAGAGTTCCGTGAACTACGCGGGTGGAACTACCCATGCGTTTCAGGCAATGGATCAGGGTTCGCCAAGGCGATGGGGTACATGAGCGACAAGGACAGCCCGGAGCCTGGCGTATCCGCGTTCCATAAACAAACCGATGGCACGATCGTGAGAACAGCCCACGCGAACTTTGGGCCCGGCGATGATTTCTGTGGAGTCTGGCCGATGCTTGATCTGCTCAAGGGCGGGATCAACGGCTGGGAACCAGTGCACGGCAAGGTTGATTCATGCTCTGCCGGCGGATCGTCATCGTGTGGTTGTTCATAACACTTATGGAGCGAGGATGTAGTAGTACCGGGTGGCGGCGAGTTTTTGGAATGACCCGGTGGAGAGATCGCCGTTATCGAAGATTTCATCGACTATGAGCATGACCGCATCGCCCGGGTCTTCGCCGCCGTTGAAGTGAACACCAACCGCAGCGCCGACCCCAGAATCGAGATATTCCGTGTCCCAGACCCCGCCGAGCGGCGTGCCGTTCTCAAACTCATCGACATCAAGATACGATTCCAGCCCCGCCGGCACAACACCCGAGCTGCCATCGCCTGGATATTGTCCTTCTTTGATGTTGTAGTATTCGCAGGTGTCGGCGTAAGTCTTGATGCTTGTCACAAAGGCACCGATCCGTGCATCTTGAGCAGCCCCCGTGAACTTCGGCACCACGATGGCGGCGAGGATACCGAGGATGACGACGACGATCAAAATTTCGACAAGCGTAAACGCATTGCGTTTATATGTGTGCATTGAAAAACCATGCCAAACAGAGTCGGCATGGTCGAGTGGATGTCGATGAAGTTGTGTTATTGGGACTACCCGAGTCGGTTCAAGTCCACGAAAATGGATGAAACAAGTCAGTGGGGAAGTTCTAGATGCCGTGATTAATGGCGTTAATGCAGTTTCCCATATTCATTAGAGTGCGGCAAAAAGATTCAGCGTTATCCAGCGTGGATATGAGCACGCTCCTTCTTTTTCCTGTGCCCATCCAACTCAGACGAGCCATAGTTATTGGGTGAATTGTAAAATCGTTGATCTTGTCATTCCATCTTGCTTGGAATAGATCGTTATCAATAACGACACAAGGAATACATGTTGCTTGCAATCCAGTATCAATTTCATCAAATTTCGCAATCATGTCTTGTGCAGATAGAGTGATTTTCTTGAGCGTTTTATAAGGGATATCCCTGCGATCAGGTTTCTTCTTGGTTGGTTCGTGAATCGAGTTGCCAGTCAGAATAGTTGATCCGAAATAATCATTGTCAATTAAGTGTTTTTCGTTTCTTGTGAACTCTTCGCCCGTCGTCCAAAAGCTTTTTGCGTTCTTTGTTCGGCAGAAACCGTCCAGTTCAAATGCGCCAAAAGGTTTTTCAAAGCCGTGAAGCACTATCCATGGGCTCTGGGTGTATTTGCATTCGATAAGAAATCTGACACGATGATCAGAAGATTCATCGGTGACATCAAAGCACACATCAATTTCTCTAGCAATATCCGAACTAATGCTCTCGATATGTAGGTCTAGGACGGGGTTTAGGCCGATTGATTTTACAATTTGGGCCAATTTGTACTCAAGGAATCTCTGACCAATCAAAGATATCTACCTGATTCTACTCGAAATCGAGTGGCAGCAATATTTTTTTGTTCAACTTGCTCAAACCGGTCATTTGAGGCTTCATTCCGCACGATTTGAACGGTTTCGCCTCGGTGAGCGCGCAGCCACCGCGCACTCATCACTTCTTTGGCACCGGATCCACACACATATCCGCCGACTTTGCCCCCAGCCATACGCTCCGTTTCAGGTTGCACGCCATCAACATCAAGCACACATCAAAACTATTTCTTTCCAAGCCGCGGTAGCGCACCTTGCGATACCCAAGTTGATGCTTCATCATCGCAAACGGATGCTCCACCCCGGATCGGACCTTGGAAACAAGCACATTCCACCGATCTTGCCAATCATACAACTCGGCTTGGCCACGCGATCGTTTGTAGACAATCGCGTCGATCACTTTGCGTTTGCGCAACGCCTCACGCCGATCCTTCGACGAGTACGCGCTGTCGGCGTACACGACTTGCTCTTCATTTTCAACCAACTCGTCGATGCACTTGCTGTCATGCGCCTTGGCCGTCGTCACTTTGTAATCCGTGATCACGCCCGACATATCGCAGGCGATGTGCGCCTTGTAGCCGTGATAAGTCTTGCCGTGCTTCTTGGTGAAACTCGCGTCTTGATCGCGCGTGTTTTCGCCTTCGTCGTTCTTTGACCCCGTTGATTGCTCGATGATTGTTGCATCGACCATCGTGCCCTCGCGTACAAGAAAGCCCTTTGAATCAAGGTGTTTGACGACGGATTGGAAGAGGTATTCGTCGAGCTTGGCCTCGCGCAATCGCTTGCGGAACTTGACGAAGGTCGTCTCATCAGGCGTGGCGTCGGAGAATGAAAGCCCAACAAACTTGCGGAAGCTGATGCGATCGAGGAGAGCTTCTTCGAGCCCCGGATCCGAAAGATTGAACCACTTGGCAAGCATCATGGCCTTGAGCATCATCACCGGCTCCCAAGGCGGTCGGCCTGCGCCATGCGATTTGTATTCGGGGAGTTGCTTGATGGGGTGGGCGAGCTTCTCCCAAGGCGTGGCGGCATCGAGCCGAGAGAGAAGCTTGGAGGTGCGCGTCGAGCCCAGCTCATCGAGCACCACATCGGCAAACCCCATCGGTGCATTCTTGCGGATCGGCATTAGGCAAACTCCTAAATCATGGTCAAAGACTCGTTTCAGAAGGATATACGGATAAAACGCTGGCTGGTTGCGCGATTATTCAGAGATTCCTTGATTTTTGTTCGTAAATATACGAACATGCTAGTAAGAACAGACGAATACCAGAAGTGAAGGAACACGGATGCCCAAGACTGAGGTTGGATTCTACTGCGACGAAGACGGAGCAGCCCCAGTGCTCGATTGGCTCAGCGAACTCACCTCAAAGAATGAACGAGCACATATGAAATGCCATGAAATCATTAAGCGACTGGAGCTTTTAGGGCACGAACTTCGACGGCCAACCGCTGACCTGCTCCAGGACGGGGTGTATGAGCTGCGAGCCAGAGTTGGCCGTGTGAGAACTATCGGATTTTGTACTTCTTTCACGGTCGGAATGTCGCTGTTTTGGCCTGCGGGTTTACAAAGGAAGGGGAAATTCCGAAGGCTGATCTCAAACGAGCACTCGATCGAAAAACAGCATTTGAGGTAAACCCAGAGCGACACACCTACAAGGAGAAACAGTAATGACCAAGAAACAACAATACATCACCGGTGCTGGAGAAATCCTTGATCGCCGTCACCCGCCTACTGCGGATGATCTCAACTTGCGAGCCGCGTTCCGCGATGACATGGTGATCGCGGAAATGATTTATGAAGCCCGCACCGATGCAGGCCTGTCACAGCGTGCCTTTGCCAAACTTGTTGGCACCTCTGCATCTGTGATCTGCCAACTCGAAGATGCAGACTACGAAGGGCACTCGATGGCGATGCTTCGCCGGGTAGCCGCAGCACTTCATCAGCGGGTAGAGGTTCGGTTTGTGCCAAGAGACGATCAGCAGGAATCTGTGCCAGCCTGAGACTCGATCTCTGAATTCAGAAATCGGCATCACGCATGGGTGATTGATCTCGATCAAGATCAACACCATCAAGGCTTGGGCCGTCAAAAACTGCGTCTTTGATGCCCTCGCTAATCTGGCGATCCGCCGGATCAGGAACGGGTTTCTTCTTTAGGCCACCTCGTTTTTGAGCTTCATCAAGCATCGCTTGGAGATTCCCCTCAAACTTGTACACCCGTCCCGCAAGAATGTCTTGATACCCTTCGAGCACGGCAGCACGCAACTTGGCACAAGCTTTTCGTTCTTGTTGCTCGATCTCTTTCTGATTCCTGCTTAGCTCGTCATCTGCCATCTCAAGCCTCTTTCAATACCAATGGTTCATTGCGGTTTCGTGTATTTCTTGATCCGAGCATCACGAACAACCTGCCGCTCTTGAGCCTTGGTTCCAAGAGGGACATCATTCTTCAGACTTCCATACCCCGACACTTTTCCGCCAGCTTTGTCCGCTACACGCTTGCGTAGGTCAGCCCGATACGCATCGTCCGCCGGAACTGATTCTTCGCTCTCAAGGCCTTCGGCAAGTATCTCGTCGAGCATTTTCTGAACACGCTCGTTTGAATCAGCAATACGAGCTTCAGCCATCTGCGATCGAAGTTTATCGAAGTTCTTCTTCATGATGATTCATCCTCAGACAAAGGAAGCCGTCGGCCATGTCGAAAGTCAAGGATTTCAACCACTGCCTGCGCATCATCAACGCGGTAGAACACCCCGTATTCACCGTGATTGAAACGGCGAATTTCGTAGCCAATCACTTCTGACCGCTGCGTATCAACCACAAACCGCTTCGGATGCTCTCGGAGTGACGCGATTCGGTCATACAACTCCAAGAGCCAGTTTGTGACAATGGGCGTGCTTGCCCCTTGCTGCTCAAGATACTCGACCTGGGCATTAATGAGATTGGCGATGTCTGGACTGTAGTGGACGAAATAGATCATCGATCAAGTGAAATGCCACGATCAGCGGCGATTTTCTTAAGGCCTTCAAGAGCATCGATGCCGAGGCCATCGGCGTACTGTTGCTCGCTGCGATTGATCTGGGCGATGCTCTCAGCAAGATCAAGCTGGTCTTGCATCGCGTCGAAAGCTTCGGGGCTCAGAAGCACCGCTTCGGGTTTGCCACGATTCGTGATAAACAGTGGCCGACCGGTCTCACGGAGCTTGGTGTGATGATCGCTCTGGTGTGAGCGATAGTTGCTGGCGGTGGTAATGTCTTGGGCTCTGGTCATTTGATCCTCATCGGCTGTTGTACAACCACTTGTACACTGTATTGTACATTCATTCTGACATATCGGTTTCACTTGGTCAAGAAAAAATGGGAAAATTGCCTTAAAATTGCGATTTTCATCGATATTGAGCTATTTTCTGGACATTGATGCAAAATCATGTGATACTAAATATGATACAAATACAGTAAGGAGAAACCATGATCCGCACCGACAACATCCGCAAGCTCTCCGACTTCCGGCAGAACGCGACCAGCCATCTCGATCGCCTGGCCGACAGCGGAGAGGCCGAAGTCCTAACCGTCAACGGGGAAGCCAAGGGCGTTGTGATGTCGCCCAAAGCATTTGATGCGATGGCAGAGAAGGCAGCGCTCCTCGATAGCCTAAAAATGATTGACCTGAGCATGGAAGATATCAAAGCCGGGCGAACCCATGATGCCAAAGAAACCATCCAAAAGATCGCCACCAAGCATGGGCTTACACTCGATCAATGACCTACACCGTCCGTCTCATTGATCAGACTATTAATGAACAAGTTGTCTCACCAATGCATTTCGAAGTGTTTTATTCTCAATTTCATTGACCGCCATGTCATCGCACTCCAACTGAACTTTGTAATCCCCTAATCCAGCACTTAGCGCCGAAACCAACTCGTCATCAACCACAACCCCATCTTCAAGCCACAGATTGTGAACAATCAAAATCCTATTCTTTCTATCGGCTTTGCAATCCAGGCGACCAATTAGCTCGTCACCAAACAAAATTGGCAACACAAAATATCCAAACTTGCGTTTCTCCGCAGTGACATAGCACTCCAGTTTGTAGTCAAAACCAAAGATGTCTAACAATCGTTTTCTATTGATAACCAGGTTGTCGAACGGCGACAAAAAACGAATGTGCTTTCGACCCACTCGCTTAGGTATTTCGTTGAATGTCTTGGCAAGGCTGTAATACAGGTGGCCGTTAATCAAAAAAGCTAAGGCCTCGCCCGATTCCACTAGATTTTGCAAACAACGATTAATCCACGCCTGAACATCGAATCCTGAGTGCTTAACCATTGCACGCGCATAACAGATATCGCTGGCGCGTGCTACGCCCAGATTGGCCAGCATCTTGCGAATATAAAAATACCCGCGTTCTTCATTGTTGGGGATGCTCAAATCGATATCAGTGGGCAAACAATTTTCGGTCAGGTCATACACTTTCTGAAACCCTTTTCTCTCGGAAACCATTAACTCACCAGATAGAAACATCACCTCTAGAGCTCTTTTTGCTGGCTTCCAATCCCACCAGCCACTAGCTTTTTTACCCTTGGGCGCTTGAAAATCTTTTGATGACAAAGGGCCTTCTGTTTTGATTCTTTGCAATATGACCTTACGCATCTTTTGATCAACCGACCATTTCTTCTTGAGGCCATTCATGGTGGGTCGATAAAACCGGTAGTCTTCCATAGGCAGGTAAGCTGCTGCATGAAACCAATACTCGAAAACCGTCTTTTGCACGGCTTGCAAATCGTGCAGCATTTCTGGTGAATAATTAGGAACTCTGGTGCTTAACACATGGTGATGCGCGCGTTCAACAACAGAAATAGTATCAATCTGGATGTATCTCAGTTGATTAATGGCCCGCTCTACGCCTTTGATGCCGCGACCGAACGGTTCTTTCTGCAGTAAGCCTTGGCTTGCGAGCACAACTCGTCGCGCTTGATTTGGACTCATCTTTTTAGTTACGAGCATCATGAGCAACTTGCCGTTCTTGATCCTTGATTCCAGGAAACATATCACTCTTGAGACTTCCATGCCCTGATATATTTACACCAACTATATCCGCTACACGCTTTCGTAAGTCAGTCCAGTACACATCGTCCATCGGAACAGGCTCACCATTCCCAAGATTTTCAGCAAGGAGTTCATCGAGCATTTTTTGAGCAGGCTCGCTTGATCGAGCGATCCGATCCTCACTCATCTGTGATCTCAGTTTGTCAAAGTTTTTCTTCATGATGATTCACCCTCAAGCCAGGGTTGTTGTCGCCCGTGGCGAAACGCAACGATCTCAACCATCTTCTGATCATCATCAACCCGATAGTAAACGGCGTACACACCATAGTTCATGCGACGCATTTCGTACCCCTTCACTTTCGTCACTGATTGAGCAACGGGGAAACGCCTGGGCATACTGTACAAGCCCGCCACCTGGTCGATCAGCCCTTGAAACCACGCATTGATGGTGTCAACGGGCACAGACTCGCTCACATAGTGGGTGACTTGATTATTGATCCCATCAAGGGCCTCTTGGGCATAAATGATTTTGTACATCACGGATCAATGCTCAACCCATGCTTTTCTGCAATCTGTCGGTGTGCTTCCTTGGCATCAACGAAGCGACCGGCGGCAATGTCCGCCTCGCCCCTGGCAATCATGGCCAGGATTTCAGGGAGTTCGGCCTGATCGGCGAGTTCGTTGTAGAGTTCGGGACTCAGCACCACCGCCTCGGGTTCGCCGTTGTTGGTGACATAGAGCGGGCGACCTGTCTCTTTAATATGGACATGGTGCTCGCGGAGGTGCTGGCGGTACTCGGTGAAGTTCGTGATGTCTGTAGTTCGGATCATGAAATCTCCTATCGGCTATCTGTACAATACTCTGTACATTCATTCTGCCATATCGGTTCCATCTCGTCAAGAGAAATCCGAGAATTGACCCCGATCTTTATTCTTGATAAAATACATTATCAATACTCAAATCAGACAGAAACAGCCGATAGAGATCAGCATGGGCGAAAACACACAGAAGGATATTGTTCGGGTAGAGCCAAATCAGACGAGGGCACTGACCGCATCTGAGTTTCAACAGCTCGCCGATGTCCCCGCAGCAGCCATCTGGCTTGCGAACATCGACAACGCCAACACGCGACGCGCATACCAGTCCGATGTCGGGGAGTTCGTCGCCTTCGTCGGCATCGAGCATCCCGATGAGTTCCGGGATGTGGCTCGCGCACACATCATCGCCTGGCGGGGTGTCCTCGAAACTCGTGATCTGGCTCCGGCAACGATTAGGAGGAAGCTGGCGGCTGTCTCGTCACTCTTCGATCATCTCTGCAACGAGAACGCCGTGCACCACAACCCCGTGGGTGGCGTGAAGCGTCCAGCAGCCGACAACAACGAGGGCAAGACCCCTGCCCTCTCAGACGACCAGGCCCGCAAGCTGCTCAAAGCACCAGAGGGGGATTCGATCAAAGCGACGCGGGATCGGGCGATCTTGTCGGTGTATCTCTTTCATGCGTTGCGGCGCACCGAACTCGCGGATATGCGGGTTGGGGATCTTACCGAAAGACGAGGCGTGATGCACTTCCGGGTGTTTGGCAAGGGATCGAAAACACGCTATGTGCCGGTGCATCCGGCGGCGTTGTCAGCTCTGCAAGAGTACCTCACCGTCGCCGGGCACTTTGAAGATCGTTGGGGAGCAATGTTTCGACCAATCATCAACAACCGCACCGGGAAACTGCACGAATCCATCACCGGGGATGGGGTGTACAAGATGCTCAAGAAGTATGCGGCACAAGCGGGGATACAGGTTGATGGGTTGTGCCTTCACGCCCTGAGAGCAACGGCGGCAACCAACGCCCTTGAGAACAAATCAGATATCGCGTTTGTGCAAAAATGGCTCGGCCACGCGAATATCAGCACCACAAAGCTCTACGACCGGCGAAGCTCGCGGCCAGAAGACTCACCGACATTCAAAGTCCATTACTGACTTTAGAGATCAGAAATGAGTTACAAATCCCTAGAATCACAACTCATTCAATATCTACAAAAATTGGCTAGCTTGCTCTAAACCCGAATCGCCTTTAACGAAGTATAATTCCCGCCAATCTAAAAGCAGTCGCTATTGCTGATTTTCATCGGTGACATATGCTGGCAAAACTAGAACTTCAATATCACCGTCTTTGATCTCTTGGGAATGAGGCAAAAATATTTTACTATATGGTTGGTAGCTCTTAACTCTAACACTTACTCTATACTCATGAATTTCAGCAAATTCTGATACATAAACACCTTCGCTATCCGTGAACCCTTCTTGCGAAATTTTACTCTTTGTCCTAAATGGGTTTGCAAACTCACCAGTCACCCTCTGCACATAAACAGAGGCTCCTTGAATTGGTGAGTTGTCCATTTTATCTAGAACCTGAATCCTCACATTTTTTACAGAACTACACCCGGCTGCTGCGAACAAACATGTTATAGCGATTACTCGCACAATGCAACTGTGTATCATCTCATCGATCCTGTTCGCTCGGGACTTTTTTTAGCCATTCTGGCCAACTCCATAACACCATCGGTTGCCTTGGCATTGACGCATGATATCTAAAAAATGGAATATATGGGTCTAACCATGGATTCATTTCACTTTGAGTTAATTTCATATTCATATTAGCGTTAGGCATTGGCCACCCTTTGGGATTTCCGGATCTTTGGTAGACATTCACAGCTCGCACTACATTGCTCGGTCTTGAATATGTTCGCCCCAGCACCAAACTTCCAAATCCTTCGAATACGCCTGCTGGAACAGGGTCGATCATAAATAACAACTCGACTGGGATATTCTCTCTTCTAAGTGCTTTTGCAACATCGTGTGCACGATCCGCACCGTTGCTGAATCCAATTAAAGTAATTGTGTTAGTAGTGCAATCAGTATTTTCTGTATTGTACACATCTCTTGCTTTTGCAATGGCCTGTTGTGAACCAGTATAAAAATAAGTGTGGTAATTTTCCTTTTTCACTAGATAGCCATCGGCCCCTTGATCATAATCGTCTATTTCTTCATTGTAGCCATTGACTGCTTCTCTGAAGATATCTGTACCTGGCCCCACAAACCTATCGCTGACTCCACTTTGAGCGCCCCACCCTTCAAGAGCAATCACATGT
This sequence comes from Phycisphaerales bacterium, assembly GCA_016764015.1. Next base: position 13,405 of record JAESSR010000078.1, on the reverse strand, counting down.
CTCGCTAAACCGAAACTATCTGAATAGCTTGTCGGAGAACTTCCAACTACTTCGTACGAGTTCATTCCATCGACATACCCTGCCGGGTCTTTCTGCAACCACCGCCCCAACCCCATGTCGTAGGTCGCAAACGCATCGCTCCCAAGCATACCAATCACAGCCACCATCAAGATCATTAGTCGACGCATCATCATTGCAGTACCCTTTCAGTATCAGAGATTTACATAATACAAAGATACGGCTGGCCTTGCACGAGGTTCTGGGCAAAACCCGAACAATTTCAATCAGATCATCGATTTAAGGCTTGGGAGGGGTTCGGTCTTCCCCGTTTCGCTTGCGTTCGGCAACCACCGGGTAATCCGGAAACTCCCGTTGTGCAACCCAAAGCATGTTGTTGAAGTAGTCGACAGACACCGGATCGAGCACATGGGCCTGGGTAAACATCAACGCCGCCTCGGGGAGTTGGCCGAGTTCATCAAGGACATACCCACGAGCGGCTACAAAGGCGGCCAGTTCTTCTACTGGGGTCAATGACCGCATATAGCTCCCTGATTTGATTTCAAGATCAGTCAGTGTCTCGGGCCAGGTCAGGTAGTGTTCGTCTTCATAGATATTCAGCCCTTTGTTGGTGGCCTCGATGTTGAATCGTTCGTTTTCGTCCTCCCACCGGGCAAATACATGCGAGAAGGTCGTCACCATCTTCACGGGATAGCCCAGACGACGGGCAACAGCAATATACACCACCGGCATCGAGACACAGGTGCCTCCTGCGTGTTTGCCGGTCGATGCCTGGGTCAGCCCGTTAATAAACACATCTCGGCAATCGGAGAAATCAGGATCAAAGATCCGCTCAGGGTTGTAGTGAACGCCGTTGTCCCTTTGCAACACGGTGATGAGCACGAGGATTTTGAAGTAGCCCAGGGAGTTTTCAAAGCTGGTTGGGTCATCGTAAAATCGATGCAACGACCTATCGGTTTCGGCTTTGACCGATGCGGCCCATTTATCGAGCACGGCCAGTTCTTTCTCAATATCCAAACCTTCTGCTCCTGGAAGCCCCTGGGCACAGAGCAAGTTCATGCGAGCGATATCCATTTCGCCGAGCTTTTCGGGATCAAGGGCGAGCAACTGGTACAGCTCGTTGATTTCTTTGGCTTCCATTGTTTCAGATGCCTCAATAGTCAGAACCAGAGGCGTTATAGAGCCGGGTGAAGTGGCAAGCTGGCTTGATGTCTGAGATTGAGAAGACATCACCACGATCACCGTCAATATGGCACCGAGAGCAATCACCGTCGTTGCGACTTTGAGCCACCCCCTCCCCCGCTTCTTCGGCGGCTCGGGTGCTGGTGGTCGGGTTGGTTTCTTACGCTTGGATTGGTTCTTACTCACAAGGGGAGTGTATGAGATCAATCCTCATCGATCATTTTTGAGCGTTGAAGTTGTTCCCATTGCTTGGTTTCGAGGCTTGCCAGTGCGTTATCCTACTGATCGCGTGTCCACCCTTCGCTGTGGGCCATGCGGAATGGACTCACTGACCTTCATATCAACTACATACCGTTTTTTTATTTAGAGCGAATATCAAATTTTATGTATGATTTCTCATCATTCTCCGAAACACAACTCCAGCGGATCGTCGCTATTTCGCTTTCCTGAACTCCAGGCATATTTAAATCGATTGTTTGTCGAAAGCCTGTTGATGGGATGATGATTTCAGTGAAATATGGCCATGGATCGTCGCAAGCCACAACTGGAATTACCAGGCCATCTGCAATGCCATAACGAAGCACACGCCGTCCCCACCCCCACCATCCAATTTCGCTATACCACGGCGCATCTCCTATATTATGTCTAAACACTGTCGGTCGCTCAACTCTAAGGATAACCGTTGGATTTATTGCTAGTATTACAATGGTATCAGGTCGTGATGGAAAAAGCGCACCTTCCCTCAGCGAACTATTTGCCGCATTAATCGCAAGCTCTGGCGCCCAATACCAGCTTGCTGCGGCAATCGCAATACGAGGCTCATCCCAGTAATCGCCGCCGCCTAAATATTGATGTATTTCTTCCTCAACATTCCATGAATCTGTTTTACGCCCAGAAAGAGCTCGCCATGAATAGTATATATCAAGCGTTTCCATTGTCGTACTGTATCTAATCTGCCTAGTTGTCGGGCTTTCATCCGATAAATCTATAGGTGAATGCGTATCTGATGAAGGAAGATATCCCGAAAAAGAACACCCCGAGGCTCCAAGAATAAAACCAGCAAAAATTCCATTTATACAATACCTTTTAGTCCTCATCGCACACGCCCGTATTGCTCGGAGTCTGGCCAATTGCGTTGTATGCCGAGTTATAAACAATAAATTCATCGAGAATCCGAGTATGTGCATGAAAATTGACTGTCGTCCATTCTGCTAATCTACCAGTAGTTGGAAGTGGGGGATTTGAAACTCCGATTCCTGATGAAATTTTATACCCTTGAAATTTGAAGCCAAAAAAACTTGCTGGATCCATCCGTTGATACCAATCGATTGTTGTAGTTGCATTTCTAGATACGGCCCGATTACGACTTGGCTTATGGCCCCACCACGGCTTATATACCGGATCTATGAGAAACAGCAATCCTACTGCTACAGTATTATTCCTGCCGCCTAGTTGGCGAGCAGTTTTTCTTGCGCCATCTCCGCCATTACTGTGCCCCATCAAAATAACGGTTGGTTTCTTGCATGTCTTTCGACACTCTGCATTGATCCTTGCACGAATCTTTCCTGCTTGCCAACGAAGAATATCACCATCTTCTTCCGAATGCCAAATAATATCGTTAGGGAAACGAGCCTTCAGATTAGAGTTCCAGCGGCTATTTGATCGCATACTTCCTCTACCTGTAAATCCAAAGAAGTTTTGGCCGTCAAATGCAACAATAATTCTCTTCAATCCGCTTGGGTCATTATGGATAACGGGCGATGATTGTCCATATTGATACAAACTCCTCCCGTCCACAAACCCTGCCGGATCCTTCGTCAACCACCGCCCCAGCCCAGGATCATACACACGATTGCGAACGGCATACAGCCCAAACGACCCCGCATCCGTCGCCCCCGCAGCATCAAACCAGTACCCGTCATACCCAAAAGCATTGTCTGTCCCGTCCGAACTCGTCCGGCTCGGATCACCAAGCCAACCATCGGGCGGCACGCCGTTGCCGTTGGTCGTCACAAACGCGTTGTCGGCCAGGAAAATCGAGATGTCCGTCCCATCAAGCAAGCCGTCACCATTGAGATCGACATGCGGGTCGTAGCCAGCATCGCCAGGATCAACTGAGCCACCACCTTGTGCACTGAGAATCGTCAGGTCGCCTGTTCCGATCACACCATCCCCGTTGTAGTCGCCGGCGTACCGATGCATCGCCACGCCATACGGCGTGTAATCGATCCGTTCACGCACATACCCGGCGCGATCTGTCATCGCACGCACACTAAACATCGCATCGGTCAGGTAGAAATACTGATCCGCAGCCTCGGCCCAATCGCCGTCGTTATCACGATCAATTCGCTTGGCCACGGCATCATCTATATACCTTGTGCCCCAGAACTGTTGGCTTGCATAATCCTTGGAGAAACTTGATCCGCTGCTATAGCTCGTATCAACATGCTCCTCGACCATCTGCCAGCCGGTATTGAAGTAATACTGGCGTTCTTCGTCGAGCCCGTCATAGGCACCATCAGATGTGTCCATACGCCGGATCACGCGCCAACCGACTGGATTGTACTCGTTCTCTAAAATCGAGAAGTTTGTTCCGCCGACGACCTTTCGCTCGACCCGTACGAGTCGGTTCCAAGCATCGTAAACATACTCCAAACTCTTCGATCCAGAGCCACCATTCTTGGTGTAATTGCCTGCATCATCATAGGTTGGCTGCAAAATCGGTGTAGTCCCAAACGGCCCCGATCCTGGCTCACCCTCACGCGAGAGCAGCTCGTTGGCGAGGTTATGTGTGCGAATCTCGGTTTCATCACCAGATTCAAACACGCCACTGCCATTGAGATCAGTGGCCACACTGTCCCAGTTGCCCAGCATATCAAGCTCCCACTGGCGCGAGTTCGAAGCCAGCGTCAATGCAGGTGTACCCAGGTTCGGATCCCATTGCCCGCGTGAACTGGTGATCAGACGATCGAAGCCATCATAATCATGCTCCCAGTCGCGGTCATCGAGCACATCACCCGGACGACCATCCCAATCAAGTGAACGGTTCTTGGTAATTGGGTCATACGCATAACGACGGGCCATGAGCGGCGATGCGTTGGGATAATCAACACTTGCCACATTCTGACCAAACGCAAAGGTGTTGTGTACCCACGCGTGCCACACTACGCGACCAAAACGATCAAGTGCTGGGTATTCACCCATGGCAGATGAGCCGCTTGGCCCTTTCGTGGAATCAAGACCGATGAGCCCTGATGGATAGTCCACCTTAACGACCGCCCCCGTGCCCATATATGTATACCGTACCAACGCATCGCTCTTGGCCCACCCGGGGACATCGAGCCCGTTAACCCGGCTGATCGCATCGTTGATGGTGCCTGAGTAATCGAGCTCGTAAGAGTTTGTTGCTCCACCCGCCTGTGATGGGTATCGCACAGCGCTGAGTCGTGAATAGTTGCCGCCGTTCGCTGAAGGCTCTGCATTGATGTAGTCATACTCGATCTTTTTATCTGAAGCACCGCCATCGACATCGACATTCTGAATGATCTCCTTGATCTGGTGGAGCGGAGTGTACACATATTCCACCGAGTTGAGTTCAACTGGCGTGACCGCATCGTCCCATGAGTGCACACCGGTGACACGGCCATGATCGTCATAACCTGTTGTAATTTCCGCGACGGCATCATCTATATCAGCGCCAAAGTTCATCACGTTGTCAGAGAGCACCCGGCCAAGCTCATCACGAGTAAACGCGTGCTGCGTCCCGTTCTGATCTGTCCGTCCGCGGAGTTCGCCGAGCCGGTTGTAGGCAAACGAAACAGTGTAAGCCGCCGAAGCATCAGCAAGTCCGGTCGTCTCATTGGGATAATGTACCGCAGAGAGCATGCTCGGTGACGAAACGCGCGATTCCATCACACCTGATCCTGCGGTCGCGGTTACGCCATACTTATTCTCAGTCACCTGCACGCTGCCATCATTAAGATGTGCGGTCTGCTTGATCACATTCGAGTTCAAGTCATAGGTAAAGGTGGTCACTCGATTCTCGTCCGGCGGAGGACTGGTGCTCCAGTTTACACTCCAGTTGTTCGAGCCCGAGTCCCACGCGATATTGGCTTCAAATCCAGTCTGGTAGTTCTCGATCACCGCGAATGAACGCGAGAGATCATCATACATCCGCAAGGACTCTTTGCCCTCTGGGTCGATCGAGATCAGAGTCCGACCAATCTCATCAAAGCGAACCGACGAGATCATCGCCGGGCTTGTCGACCGATTAAGATCGATCGTGGCCGGCGCGGTTGTGCTTGACTTGAACTTGTCTGAAGATACCGAATCGTTCGTACCGTAGTTGAGCGTATCGGTCACCCGGCTCGCATCATCGAATCGGCTGACCCTGAACATCGCCACACTGTTTGTGCTGTTGAGTTCGCCGACATCATTTGTATCGTGAAGACGCGCTCTCGAAGTGACGAGATCGATCTTTCCTGCCCCAGGGTTCCCGCCAAGAATGTATCGGCTCTCTGTCTGACTCAGCACATGATCGTCGCTGATATCTACATCGATTCCTGAGCTATCAAAGATACTCTCGTACGACCCCGCACCCGGCAGCAGATCGCCCGCACGATCCGTGACATAGCTGACGAGCGGACGATTGAGATGATCATACTTCACCTTAGAAGCAGCACCGCCCGGATTCCATGAAGCAACAGCCTGCCCCTCTGGATCGTACCAAGTAAAGGATTCCAGATAGCCTGGGAAGGCTTGGTCTGCCGGATCCATCGTTGGGTCAATCGCCTGGATCTGACGATAGGACATACCCCGGTTGTTGAAGAAAGTCTTCGAGTAGGTTGATCGATTCGTAGAAAATGCTGACGGTGACGGAACTGTACCTGTAGCACCCTCAACAAAATCGTTTCCATCCGTCCAACTTGCTTGCTCGATCTGCCGACCAAGTATGTCATACCCAAAGAGTTGATGTGGAGCTGCGGGATTCTTCTGGCCAATCAGACGGTCACGAAAATCGTACCAGTACTTCATGGATCGTGATTGTGTGCCCTCGCCGGTGTACGCCTTGGTCACTGAAACCAGACCATTGCCGATGCCCTGCACCTCGGAATGATTGCTGTCATAAAAGGTCTCTGAGATGAGATCAACACTGATCAAGCCCCCCGAGTCCATCACACCCTGTGCCATGGCTAGTGAACGATTCATGATGTCATAGCCAGGAACGGTGTCCGTCCCGTACTGGGTCACGCCGCCAAGCGGATCAATGACCTGATAGGTGCGACCAAGCTCGTCGTATCGAGTTTCTGTATAAAACGATCCTAAGCTCGCATCAACCTGAAAAATATCAAACCACTGCCGCGATCGAACTGTGCTCCCTGTGACCGCTAGCTCAGATTCGGAACGCGAATACTCCTCACTACCCACTGTATATGTGCCCACCGACGGGTCATACCCAGTGATGGCCACACACTCAAAGTCACTTGATCGGAGAGAAGACCCCGTCGCGTCCTGCCATGAAATGGATACCGGCCCATTGAAACCGCCCCCACTGAGTAAATGAGGGAACGACATCACCACATTCAACGCAACACCATTGTCAACAAGCAACCCTGTCTCATCAACATAGTTGTTCGCACGAATCACGCGGCGTGTATAGCTCTTGACCCCACTTGGGTCAGTGCTCTCAATCTGGCGACCCATCAAGTCATACGCGTAGATATCGGTGAGCTCGTCATAGGTTGAGCGTGTTGGAAGACTCCATCCGGCTGCGGTGATGCCGACAAAGTTTGACTCGTTAATCCTGACATTTGTCGGAATTGAAACATCGTTTGGATCGGCGTCACGGATCGATCTGATCGTCTTACCTGTATGCTCGTCGTATTCAGAGTATGAAAGTGTCCCGCCTGCGTCTCGTGTCCAGCGGAGCTGGCCCATTCGGTCGTAGAATGTCCAGTTCGAATAATCAAGCGAAAGCGCTCCTCCCGGCCCGTTCTGACTTGGTGATTCAGGAGCCATCGCAGATTTCGTCCATGCGATGATCGCGGCATTGATGTCTGTGCTATTTGTATTGTCGTAGTAGCCGTACGCGAATGAAGAAACTTCCTGAACGCCATCACCGGCATCGCGGGTGACCTGTGTTAGCAAATCAGGACGGTCATTCGCCCCGCCACGCACAAACTCTTGCACAACATCGACCTGTATCGAAGGTTCAATTCCGTCTGCAACAGATACCTTCGTCAGAAATCCACCTGTGTAGTCATAAGTATATATTTTTCCGCTGTCAGACTGCTGAGGAGTGACCGGAGACTCAGTGTCCACACCAGATCCAGCAACGGGCGTATAGCCAGTGCTTGATTCGGCAACCGCCTCAAAGGTCAGTACCGCGGTGACCTTCGCATAGTTATTGAACTGTGTTCCAAAGGGATCTACGGAATCATTTCCATACACGCGGCTTGTCGCCCACATAGGACCAGTTTGGTCAATAGGGTCTTCGGCGGGGTCAAACTCCTTGCCGACAGTCGTGCCCCAGCTTGGATCCGCCGTGCACAAAGCCCTTCCTAATTTCCGAACACCTGATCGCGATAATACACCACCGAAATTGCCAGAAGAATCGTCAATCACCATCCCGTTCGGCAGTGAAGTTGGCCAATAGTAATCATGGCTATGCACCCGGTATGGCTTGTAGGCGAGGGTCGCAGCACTGTTATCAATTGCAGACTCAACGACCAAGCAAGAATACCCGTCACTAACAATACTAAAACCTGGATGAACTGTTGCAGGCGGTGTAATACTGGCATCGAGCTCGTAGCGGCGATAAAGATAATCGAATCGCTTTCCAAGACCAATTGTTGGATTCGCTCCGCCACAGCCGCAGCCATTAGCCCCTGAAGAGATGAGCTGAGTCCGTACACGATTCGTTTCACCGCTTACTGCAGTGCTCGATGAATAATAGGTGATGAACTTACCGGCCAGATCGAAGAGTGAGTTCCAGTCTCCGTTTGGGAGCAACAGCGCTTGATCAAAGTCAAAGCTCCAGCCGCTGCCATCATCTTGGAATGTTGTCCACCGAAGCCTCTCGGCAGCTTCCTTCACTGACCCAAATGTTTGTGAAGAAGAGTAGAGATCCGTCTGGACAGCAGGGACATCGTTTACGCTGATTCCAAGCGCTGTTGCGATATCCCCAGAGTTGGAACCCAATGCAGTAAAGGCATTAAAAACCTTGCTCGCATAATACTCTATCTGCTGGGGATAGATGACCGCCATCAGTTGGTGATCAAGGCCGTGGGCATCGAGCCCAACGAGATCACTGATCGGTGAAGAACTTGACCCTGATCCTGCGATTAGATTCCCATTATTATTGTTGTCCGCGTAATAACGATATTGAGTAACACGATCGTAGAATCCATCACCATCACCATCGTCTTCATCAACGATCTTTGAGACGATCACCTCGCAGAGATCGCCATCACTGCCGTCATATAACTCGCTGAGATAATTCCATTCTGATTGGCCCGCGAGCGTCCCCCCAAGAACTGCATCTGGAATCGTACCCTTTATCTCATCGTAATGGATGTACTGCACCCTCTGAGTCATTACCCAGTTGCCTGAATCTGGACGCTCGACGCGAATCTCATCGAGTCGGCCATAGACCCACTCACCGGTTGAGTCGTTTAGCGTATTTTCTGAAAGTAGCCCGGTACCGGATTCACCATGCCAATCTAACAGAACACGAGCATGTTCGACACCGCTTACATCTTTGAGCAATATCCTATCCAAACGAATAATCTCGCGACCGCCTAATCCGTTCCCTGTACCGAGCGATGTCCATTCATACTCAAACTCATTTCCATACGCATCTATTTCATACAGAATGACACCTTTCAGATCCGAACGGTCAAGTTCGTCGGCAACCGGGCTAAAAAACTCATCCTTTCGCATGAACACGAGTTCGCCTTGCCCAGGTGTTCGCAATCTCCACACCTTTACATTGGCCCCATTCTCACTTAAACCTGCCGCATTCAACCAACCGATGCTACTGATCTCATCGGGTTCGATATAACTATTTCCACCACCGGAGACAACATAGATATCTTGACCAACGATCCGTTCATATTTCTTAACCGAACGCATTGGCTGACCATTGAGAAAGAGTGTTGTCGTTGAATCACCAATATCGCCCGTCACTGTGCGGAATGTATTGAGCGACCAACGAACCCCGGCACTCCCTGGCTCGACATTGGTGACATCACCATTCCAGAAATATTGACCGTTCTCATCGGTGTAGTAGAAGTTTGGATTACTTGTATATTCACGGACAATGCGGAAATCACGACCAGGAAGCGCGATAGAGATATCGGTTGCTCGTTCGACTTTATGGCCTGTTAAGTAGGCAACAGGTGATCCAGATTCATCCTCAGAACTGTCGCAGTCACCTTCGTTGTCACCATCATCTGGAAAATCATCATCATCGCTACCATCGCGATCGCCGCCGCCACCACCGCCACCGCCACCGCGAGGTGCGGGAGGAGGAACAACCTCTTCTTCAGGCTCAATTTCCGGTCTTCCACATTCGCCCTGAGGCCCTTCAAGATCAACCGATTGGCACCCTAAACTCGGTGAGCTGAACTGCATCATTAAAAGGTATTGGGTTTCAGGGTCAGTCTCTGTGAACGACGCTCGATCACAAGCCCAATTTCCCGTAACATCTGGCAATGTAGTCCATGTCGGCAAGTTCCATTTTTGTACTGTGCCATCTTCATACACACGATATCTGATGGTTAGATTCAAAAATATTGGAGGCCCAAACCTCAACTCCCAATATCGATTTGGAATATTTCCGCCAGGTCTTGCGCTGAAAACGCCATGACCACTGCCACTAAATCCCCCAGGCGCTAACGAATTGCAAACTGTACCAGTCCATTCGAAATCTGTGCCTAGTCCTACTGCACAATGCCCGCTGCATGAACCGCTATAACTCGCATCCGCTGAAAACTCTAATTTTTGTTCATTATTACTCGTAGAGCAAACTCCAGACTTGTACTCTATTTCAAAATCGACTACCGAGTGTGTCATATACAACCCTGCTGGGCATGCACATTCGCAAACCTCTTGTGCTTTCGCCTGAGCAACGAGTAGTACAATAAAGAGAGTCGTCAGTATTCTGGAATAATGCATGGATATCGTCTCCGATAGGACTGAATCGATTTATTCAAGTGTCTATATCTTTGAATAGGATACGCGATTTTGAGCGAGTGGCTGTATCAACGGTCTATATAATTGCGGAATTATTTCATGCGACAATCAATATTCAAGTCATTCCTTCACCACATCAGAGCCCACAAACCCGTTCCTGTGCCATATGTGCTACACTGCAACTCATCGATTATCACCATAAGGGAGGAAGTTTCATGCGGTTTTACTTCGCGGTTTCGTTGGTATTGGCCTTCATTGTTTCACAATCTCATGCGGATTTTTCACGGGGTGATTTGAGAAAGCTCTGCCTTGAACTCGGTCTCACACCGGAATCGATCACGGTGCTGGGCATGAATGCTGTTGATACACAAGCCGCATTTGACCGGCTTAACGATGAAGAAACAGCTATTACCCTTTTTCGTCAACTCCAGATGGATCACCAGAGCTTGTTAAACTCATTGCGGGAGGCTCGGCGAACAATCCGGTTCGTTGAAGATGAAACGGACGCAATCACACTGCAGGCAGATATTGAAGCGTTTGAACAGCAGATTGAATCCGTTTCTCTGCAAGTTGAAACGATGAGTGATCAGATTCGACACTTTTTCCTTCCTGCAGGGTTAAACACTCAACTTGTGACCCGTGTGTGTGAAGCATCGGGCCTCGCTCTCTTTGTCCCCGCTGAGTTTCGGGTGCTCCCGTTGATCGATGATGATTATGCCGAGATTTATGCCGCCTTACTCGCAGAGCGGCATGCTTATGCAGAAGAAACGATGCCAGATACCGATACACAACTGACACTTGGTCGGTATCGAAATCTCCCAGAAGTTCAGGCGGCCCGCTCGGATCTTCTTTATCATCTTGATGCGGTCAAAGGCGAGTACTACGAGTAATTTACTCCTATTCATCGGTGTTTTCACTACACTTTGATCTTTGAAGTTGTTCCCATTGCTTGGCTTCGAGGCTTGCTTGTGCTGTGTCCCATTGCTCGCGTGTCCACCCTTCGCTGTGAGCCATTCTGAATGGATCTGCGATCCGGTGCTTCTTGGCGATGCGGATGCACGCGAGTACGAAGTGATCTTCCTTGCTCCATTCCACAGATTTGTGGTTTTGTGTTTGCCTTTGACTCATTTCTGCATTACCCCCCCACTGCTGGCTTTCTCGCTGGTGTACTTGCTTTCCGTAGAGGTGTTCTTTGATCATCCGCCCTGCTTCTTCCTCGGTCGCGTGGGTGATGAACTGTGTTTTCTTCTCGCGGAGGAGCCAGAAAAAGAGTGCTCCTGATTTTCTTCCGCTCATCCGTGCCCGCTGAGCCAACGCCACAAAGTCCAACCGCCCTGCTTCACTCGGCTTGGCCATCCCGGCTTTGACCGCTTGGCGATGAAGCTCAAGCAATCGCCCGGTGTCTGCAAGGTCTTGCGAGCGGATGTTCCGGATGTTCGGCAGACCCAAGGCTTTATTTTTGCGACTCCATTTCTTTTTCCTACTGCCCGCCTTGATCTTGCTTTGACTTTTGCTTTCGTTCTTCGTCTTCAAAGCGACTCGAAGAGAAGCCCCAGTCGTTCCTGCCCGAGCTGGGGCGGGTCTTCTGGTGTTTAGATTCCCCGTAGGGGAAGAAGACCTGTTTATTAGGGTGGAAGATCTGGCTGAGAAATCGGTGAATGGGGTGGAAGATTCACCTGCGCGATCGGCGGTGATTTCTGAAGTGTCTAGCCCCTCACCTTCTGTTCTAACCCCCCCACTGCTCTCTGGGGTGGTCTCGATGGATGGGGTGGTTTCGGGAGAAGCCGAAGGCTTCCAATCGGTATTGATCTGGTCGTGGGTGCCGTAGCGGTTGAGGAGGTGTTGATGGGTTTCGAGGGGGATCAACCAGCCGAGCTCGATGAGGCGAGCTCGTGCATCGGTGACGGTGCGAGCAGAGATGCCAAAGACCTCCGCGATCCATTCCCGCTTGGTGCGGCCATCGATGCGGTAGACACCCTCACCTGACCTAGACTCTCTCCCGGTCACCCCCCCACTTTCTTCTTTCCTACTGCCCGTATTTCCCGCCATTGTGTTTTTATGCCAGAACAGCGAGCGGATGAGCGTAGCGAGTACCACAGCGGTCATGCCCGATGTGAACCCACCGGCAAGCGCGCGGAGTACCCGGCGCGGCACAGGTGACCTGCCCCCATATTCTGTACCACTCCCTATGTTAGTGGCAGCAGTGTTCCTTTGTCCCATCAGAGGCCTGCGGAGCGTAGCGGAGCAGGCCTCTGACGGATGTTTCACTACCCGGGTGATCCGGGTTTCAGGTGCTGGTGGTCGATATCCCAGCGATGAATGTGGCCTCACCGTGTTGTAGTGAGTTCGCCACCGATTGATCAAGACCTTTGCTTCACGAAGCGTGTAGAAGATTTCGCCGTTGAGCAGCTCGTCTCGAAGTTTGCCGTTGAAGCTCTCGATGAATCCGTTCTCCCAAGGACTCCCTGGCTCGATGTACAGTGTCGACACGCCGACATTGCTTAGCCAGTTTCTTACAGCCTTGGCCGTAAACTCCGCTCCGTTATCCGAGCGGATGTATTTGGGCACGCCTCTTGTCGCCATCAGCCACGCCAATCGCTCAAGCACATCGCCGTTGCGGAGATTTCGTGCGACATCAATCGCATGGCACTCCCTCGTATGCTCATCGATCACCGTCAGCATCCGAAAGCTCCGCCCGTCATGTGTTCGAGCTTGCACGAAGTCATAACTCCAGACATGGTCCTTGTACTCGGACCGAAGCCTCACGCATGAGCCATCATTAAACCACAATCGACCTCTCTTTGGCTGTTTCTTTGGCACTTTGAGATCTTCCTTCTTCCAGATCCGTTCGACTCGTTTGTGGTTGACACGCCATCCTTCGTGACGCAGGATGGCTGTGATTCGACGGTAGCCGTATCTTCCGTACATGCATGCAAGTTCAATAATCCGCTGCGTCAACGGCAGTTCATCGTCTCGCACATTCGGTAAATACCGCTGCGATGCTCTGGGT
>JAESSR010000077.1 GCA_016764015.1 Phycisphaerales bacterium | reverse complement strand
CGGCACCTCCCCCGGAAGCCCGGGGGAGGCGAAAACGAGCCGTCAGACAGAACCTAGTTGATGGCTAAATATTATCTTGATCAGGCTGGCTACGAGGCGTTGATGCAATCCGAGTACGCCATTGGTCTGCTTTGGTCTGCTATTGGGAATGGTGCAGAAACGGGTACAAGCGCAGCAGGCCAGATACTCGTACATGAAATGGGCTAGATTCTGGGGCCTGGCCACCTGCGCCAAAGTTCGGAATCTGATACTCTTCTCTGAACATGGTAAAAGCCTTGCGAAGTGCGAGGCGTCAATCTGTGTCGTTTGACAATCGGAGGGGTTCTTAGTTGACACTTGTACGCTCATTTACAGTTGTGCCCGCGACGGCGGTGATTATCGCAAACATCATCGGCACAGGGATATTCGTGAAGACTCGCGTGATGACTGCGAATGTAGGCTCTGCTGAGATGGTGCTTGTTGTCTGGGTTCTTGCCGGGTTGCTCTCGCTTGCGGGGGCGATGGTATACGCCGAACTGAGCACGATGATGCCTCGGGCTGGCGGGGCGTTTCATTTTATTGGGGCTGCATACGGACGCCGATGGGCATTTTTGTATGGCTGGACCCGGATGCTCGTTTCAGGCGCGGGTGGGGCGGCTGTTGCCATTCTCTTTGTAGTCTTTCTGAATGATCTGATGGGAGGGAGTCTCTCGCCGACAGCTATTAAGTTTTTACCTGTCGCGGTCATTGTTCTTGCAATGGTGCTCAACTTTGCATCTGGTAGTGCCAATGGCATGATCGCTACAGCGTTGACGATCGGAAAGATTGTGTTGGTGCTGGGCATTGCTATCGGCGCGTTTATCTTTGGTGATGGGTCGTGGATGCACTTTGATGGCACCGCCGCTGGGGTACTCGTCGAGGATGTTAACGAGAGCGCTCGGGGCGGTGTGACCGGCTTTGGTGCCGCGATGCTTGGCGCGTTGTGGGGATACAACGGATGGAACCTGATTGTGGGAATCGGTGGCGAGGTCAAGGATCCTTCGCGCACATTGCCAAGGGCGCTCATCGGCGGAACAGTGCTTGTTATTGTGCTGTATGTGCTGATCAATATCGCGTATTTTTATGTGCTCTCGCCCGCAGAGATTGCGAGCATTCCTGCGTCGTCCTCGGTCGCGTATGAAGTGGCGGCGAAGTTCATGGGGGCTGGGATTGCGGCGGTGATGTCAGCCGGGCTGATGTTCTCAGCCTATGGCACACTTCACGCAGGCGTGCTTGTAGGCCCCCGTCTGCCATACGCGCTCGCAGAGCGTGGATTGCTGCCAAAGTGGTTCATGCACTTGTCGAGTAAGGGTGTGCCGACCAATGCGGTTTTGGCGATGGGACTGTGGGGGATCATTCTGACTTTGTCAGGAACCTTTGATGTCCTGACGGATATTTATATCTTCGTGCTTTGGGTGTTCTACGGCATGACCGCGGTCGGGCTGTTCATCCTGAGAAGGACTCGCCCAGACGCGGATCGTCCGTACCGGGTGTGGGGATACCCGGTGGTGCCGGCACTCTTTGTGTTGGTGACTATCTATCTATTGATCAACACGATTGTGGTGACGCCGTGGCGGGCTTTTTTCGGGGCTCTGTTTATTGTCTCAGGGTTTCCAGTCTACGAGTATTTCAAACGATTTGGGAGTGTTGATGACGGAGCCTTTCTAGAGAGCGAATGAAGTTTGGTTTGACCCGCTCTGACCCGCTCGGTGAGGAGATGAAGGATGAAGAAGTGGTTGAAGTATTCGTTCAGTTGAATATCCTTACCTCGCTATGTCTGCCTGCCTTCCGAATACGCCCGTTTTTTGAAATCACACACAGAAAGAGCGGCTCGGTTTGCGGGGAGATGTTAGTGTTGGCATGCGAGTTGCTTGGTGATTTGGGAGACAACAATGTTCGATTGAATCCACATACTTGTCATCATGTTTTTGATTCGGGCGTAAAATATTGGCCACTTGGCTTGTTGTGGCCGAAGTATGTCTAGGCACAATGCGAGCAACATAACGGGGTAGATAGTTGAACAAAACTCAGAGACAAAGAATAGTAAACATGTTGAGCACCGGGGCATTGATGCTTTGTGCTTCGAGCATTGTCGCGGCAACTACAACAGATAATCAAGCTGACTTCGTGAGGTACCGAGACTTGCTTCATGATGCGGATACGCGTTCTTGGTATCTGAACCAAGAATCTTCACTTAAGCTGAGCATGCAGATCCAGACGCGATACATCTTTAATGCACGAACAGAAGTGCCCGGTGGCACAATTTCTAACGGGTTCGAGGCTCGGAGGACTAAGATTAAGGCAACCGGTCGGCTTGACGATCCACGCATCAGATATACGGTCGGCATGGCATTCTCACGAAGCACCGGCGTAATGAGCGTCGAAGAAGTGTACGCGCGATTCAAAATGTCCGATGAGTGGACATTGAAAGTGGGGCAGTTTCGTCCATCGGTGATGCGTGAACAGGCGATATCGAGCAAGTATCAGTTGGCTGCTGAGCGTTCGTTGCTCAGCGCTGCCTTTGGTCAGTCCTACAACCAGGGAGTCGCGTTTTTGTACCGCACCGACAAGGTCCGAGCGACCGCATCCGTGATGGATGTCACCGACACATTCGCTGGCGATCAGATATGGGAATATATTCTCCGAGGCGAGGTCATGCTCTCTGGCAAACGATCAGAAATGAGTGATTTTACGAGCTTTCGCGATGACAACCCTGCCACGATGCTCGGAGCCGGGATCGGGTATCTTGATGCAGACCCGACCGATCCAGCCGATGCCGATACAACGACACTCAACTGGTCGATCGACCTCACCGCCGATTTCGGCGGTTCGAGCATCTTCGTTGCCCTTGTGGGAGCACAGATCGAAGAAGATGGGTCACCCGATGTTGATCAGTTTGGCACGCTCATACAGGGGGCGTTTTTTATCAATGACAAGACCGAGTTGTTTACTCGGTTCACGCACGGCGATGAAGATGGGGGCAAGAGCTTGAATCTCATTGAGGTCGGGGTGAATCATTACATGAGCGGACACGACGCCAAGTTCACGATCGATGCCGGCTTCAGCTTTGATGAGGTGACAACGACATGGCGATCCGCCGGTGCTGGCTGGCGGCCTGATGTCGCCGGCGAAGAGGGACAGTTCGTACTCCGTGGTCAGGTTCAGTTCTTGTTCTAGACCGTGCCTGACGGCTCGTGCAGCGTTATTTCTGGGCGCCCCGTCGGAGCCGTCTTCGGCTCCTTCGGGTAGATAATCAACTGCTCTGATCCCGACACCCGGAAAGAACCGTCGGGCACGACCTCGTCGTGTTGTATCTCTTGTGTTTTCATTTGCATGAGACAAAGCGAAAACTGGTCAGTCTGAGCCAGTTCAACCAATAACTTTGACCAGAGAAAGCCAATGCTCACTTATCGGTTTTCAATATCCCGATAATTTTTAGTTTTCATCGCATCCAGGATTGGCACGAGATGTGCAAGGGTACTTTTGTGGGCTAATCCATTTCGTTTGGATGGGCTTTGGTTATTTAGTTTGTATGGTTCAGGTCAATCGACGCGTTTGGCTTGTGAGGAGGTTTGGAAAGTGATCATGTCTCAAATAGAATCAATCGAGTTTGTACTGCCTGCACCACGCGGCGGCGAGCAGATCAAGTGGGGCTACGCCATGTCTCGGGTGCCGAATCTACCCATGACATGGGAGCAGGCACAAGCAACTGGGAGTATCCAGCTTGACAGTGCCCCGCCTCGCGCCAACGACATCCTCGTTTCTCAGATCGCCAACATCGGACGACACACACGACTTGATCTTCGGAATCAAAGCAAGTCAAAGCTCTTTATGGGCGATCTCGTTGGGTTGTCCTTCTCGCCTCGCTATGCCACCGGGCAGTTCCAGGCGATCGTCCCCGATACTCTTGACCAGGTTCACTTCGTCTGTGCTGGCGGCGTGTGCGGGCAGGTCTCAGGGATCCCCGCAGAAATGAAACAACCAACCTTGCTCAAGCCAATGGGATATCTGGTTGATGAAAACGGACGACGAGTTCAACTCGGTGATTATGCGCTCCCCGCGGGAATCCCAAATACCAAAGGCACGCAGGTCATGTGTGTGGTCGGTTCGGCGATGGATTCAGGGAAAACAACCGCTGCCTTCGCGCTCATTAACGGGCTTACAAGGGCAGGGCTTCGGGTTGGATCAGCCAAGATTACGGGTACCGCATCGGCAAAAGATCTGACCTACTTCAAATCAGCAGGATCGGTCCGTGTGTTAGACTTTACCCAGGCTGGGTATGCATCAACCGCTGATCTTGAGATCGATCAGCTTGATGATCTCACCAATCGTATTTTGTGCGATCTGATGCTCGACAAGCCAGATGTCATCGTTCTCGAAATCGCTGACGGCGTGACCCAGCGTGAAACAGTCATGCTTCTCGATCACTTTGCCAAAAACAATACGCTCGACAAGATGCTCTACACCTGCAATGACGCGCTCGGGGTTGAATCCGGCGTCCGTCGATTAGCGGATCGTGGGCTTCCGATCTGCGGCGTATCCGGCATGGTCACTCGTTCTGCGCTCTCAACTCGTGAAGCAAAGGATGAGACAAGTTTGCCGGTTTATACCCGCGATCAGTTGCTCTGTCCGGACATCGCATCGATGATCTTTGGTATGAAAAAAGA
The DNA here is from genome assembly GCA_016764015.1 of Phycisphaerales bacterium. Next base: position 3,899 of record JAESSR010000077.1, on the reverse strand, counting down.
AGGATCGATAGCTGCCATCCGACCGATCAATGGCGTGCTCGCTGGGTAAGGTTTCATGGCAAGTCTACCATCAGGTGATTCAATGGAGCACCGATCAACGACTAGATTGATTCCTCAGATCCGCCAGAGGTGGAAACTGTTCGCACTGACGACCTGTGCAGCTACCGTTGCGCAGGCCGTTGGGATACCTTTGGCATTGCTCACCCGCAAGATGGTGAACCTTGTTGGCCAAGAGGTCGGCACACATATCGATCAAGCCGAAATCGAACGGACTCTATGGATGCTGGGGGGGGTGCTTGTCGGTCTAACCCTGATTCGGGGCATCAGCCGATGGATCAAAGGCGTGTTCGGCGAAATCTTCGCCCAGCAGATCATCGTCGACATTCGCAAAGAGATGCTCGCCCATATCCACGATCTTCCTCTGGGATACTTCGACAAACGAGCTGCGGGCAAAATCGTTATCCGATTCGTTGGCGATGCTCAAGGGCTCCGCGGGTGGCTCGCCAACAAGATGGTCTCGATCCCAGCCGACATCCTGACCATCATCGGGGTCTTGGTCGCGATCGAGTTTATCCATGTCCAACTGCTCTACGCCCTCGTCATCCCGCCATTGGCTCTGCTCCCCGTGTTGGTGTTTATCAACCCACGCGCCCGGAAATGGACTCGGGCTGCTCGATCAGAACAATCTCGGCTCACCGGCGATCTCACCGATCGGCTCGCGATGATCCCCGCGATCAAGGCAGCCAACGCGAAGCAGGCGAGCATCGAACCGCTCAATGAGCGGATTGATGTGATAGCCAAGTCATTCATCCGTCGATCGTTCCTTGATTCATCCGGACAAGCACTCGCGTTGACAGTGGGGTCGTTGTCGTTGTGCGCCATCGGAATCTGGGGCTCGATGCTGATCTTGCACAACCAAGCGACCAGCGGCGACATTGTCGGGGCAATCTGGCTCTCCGTGTTGATCCGTTCGCCGATCAGCCGACTGACCTCGACTAATATTGCGTATCACCGCGTCAAGGTCGCTTTCGATCGCATCGATGCACTGCTCACCCGGAAACCAGAACCCGGGTTGGACGAAAAACTCGAGCCATATACCGGGACCGAGATGCGCATTCGATTCAAGGATGTCGGGTATAAAGATGTACACGGGCGATGGGTGATCCGTGATCTTACCAGAACACTCTCTGGTCCGGGGTGCGTGATCGTCCGCGGCGATGCCCAATCAACCAATGCATTCTTTGAGTTGATCCTTCGCCTTCGAAGACCACACGAAGGACGCATCGGGCTCGATGGGATCGACGCACGCAAACTCCGTGTCTCTGATATCCGAAAAAACATCGGGTGGGTCGATGCACAAAGACTGATGATCCCAACAACACTCTATACGAATGAAATCAGCACCTTCAGAGAAGCCCTCGATTCGACTTCGATGATATCGAACGATGAACCAAGCATTGAAGAACTCAAAGAGTTGAAATCACTCCAACAACACGCTTGGGCCACCGGCGGCATGGGTCTTCGGCTTGCCTTGGCATGTGCGATGGTCAACAACCCGCCGATCGTGCTGATCGATCAACCCGAGCTCGGGCTTAATCGCAAAGAGATCGAAGGGTTGAGCGACTGGATCGAGCACGAATCAAAGTCTCGATTGATCGTGATTGCATCGAACAAGCGATGGGTGAAACGGATCGCATCCAAAATTATCAAACTCGATACCCCGCGGGCTTGATCCGCTTTGGCGAGTATTGGCCGGCGCCGATTTGAGGGTATGGCCAGAGCAAGCCAAGGTAGGTCCGCTCTCGCTCTCTAGGGGCACAATTCAGCCCTTTGTGCTTTGGTATCGGGATTGCTTAGAACTAAGAAGAGTAGAGTCACGATTGGTATCAGTGAGGAGTTCGTATGTTTAACAAGAAAAAAACACCTATGGGTAGATCACACAAATCATGCATCCGAGTGTGCGCACTCGGAGTGCTTAGTACGCTGGCAGGTTTGTCAAGCGCACAAACTTGCACGCCTGTCGAGTTTGCCAAAATCGTCCCGGGCGTTGCGCAGCCGCTTGATCGGTTCGGGCGTGCGGTATCTGTATCTGGTGATACAGCCATCATCGGTGCCTATCACGATTCGATCAACGGCATCAACGCTGGTTCTGCCTATATCTACGGATTCAACGGCGCTTCCTGGGTTCGACTCAGAAAACTCTTCCCCAGCGATGTCGGTCCTGAAGACCGATTCGGTACCTCGGTCTCAATCGATGGCGATGTTGCGATCGTGGGGGCTGTCTTTGACACAGATCTTGGGTCACGATCGGGATCAGCCTACATCTTCCGGTACGACGGGACTCTCTGGCGGTGGGATGCAAAGTTGCTCGCATCAGACGGAGCGATCGATGATCGGTTCGGGCGAGCCGTTGCGATCAAAGGCAATGTCGCGGTCATCGGAGCCATCTGGGATGACGATAACGGGATCGACTCCGGGTCGGCCTATGTCTTCCGATACGATGGAACATCATGGGTCGAAGAAGCCAAACTCCTCGCATCGGATGGGGCAACGCTTGATAAGTTTGGCTGGTCGGTATCAATGGATGAAAACCTGATCATCGTCGGGGCGAAATGGAACGATGTCAACGACATCGATTCTGGAGCAGCGTATATCTACCGATATGACGGCACAGCATGGACCCAAGAAGCCAAAATCGCACCTGCCGACGGCGGGCTCGATGATCACTTCGGATACTCCGTCGCGATCGAAGGCGCGAACGCAATCATCGGCACAACTTGGGACGGCGACAACGGATTCAAAGCCGGCGCTGCCTATGCCTATCACTACGATGGCGCGGCATGGACTCAAGAGAACAAAATACTCCCTGATGACGGAACGCCAAACGATCGATTTGGGTACTCTGTATCGATTTCTGGTAATCAGGCAGTTGTTGGCAGTTTCGCGCATGCTGACAACGGGCTTGATGCTGGCTCCGCTTATCTCTTTATGCGTGACGACGCCGGGTGGGTACAACAAGGCGAACTGCTTGCTACAGACGGAGATATCGGCGACCACTTCGGTCGCTCGGTTGCCATTTCTGGTGACACTATTTTGGTGGGTGCCTATTTTGACAATGCTGCGGGGCTCGAATCCGGATCAGCCTATGTATTCAATATCGAATGCACCCTTCCATGTCAAGCCGATCTTACAAGCGATGGCGTGCTGAACTTCTTTGATGTATCTGCATTCCTCAGTGCATTTGCTAGTGAAGATCCGATTGCTGATTTCACCGGCGACGGAACATTCAACTTCTTCGATGTTTCAGGATTTCTTCAAGCGTTTGCTGCTGGTTGCCCATAAGAGCATGCCAGGGGTCGAGCGTTCGATTCTCTTCGTCTCTACTTCTTTCGAAAGAAGCAGAAAACGCCGCTGGTACGCAACCAGTGGTGTTTTTTGATTGATACTGAGAACAGTGGAAATATGGCTTGACACGCTCTGGTCCGTTTGTTGACCCGTTAGGTCAGGATTTTGGTCAAGGCAGGTCATCACCCAAGAGGATTTTTTATGTGAGTGTTCATTTTTTAGTTGTGGAAGTTGTAGGATGCTGTAAGATATCGCTCAATCTTACCAGAGGGAGTTCAGTTTTGAAAACAAATCATTTATCTGTATGTAAGAGCCTGCTCATCAGTGTGCTCAGTTGTTGTTCTTTGTGCTCTATGCCGGCGAATGGGCAGTTGGTGAACGAAGATCGCACGATATTGCCGCCAACAGAGTTGGGGCCAATTGGACAGAATTTTGGGCATTCAGTGGCAATCAATAATGGTGTACTCGCCGTAGCTGCAAACGCGGAACTTACCGAGTTTGCCTATGGTTCAGTACATCTATTTGATATCGCAACACAAACAGAAACGCTTCGG
>JAESSR010000076.1 GCA_016764015.1 Phycisphaerales bacterium | reverse complement strand
GCATAAATCTCGTAGTTGCCGTGGCTCTGTTCGCTTGTCGCGTACAGCAGGTACTTGCCATCGGGTGTGTAGAACGGGCACCAGTTGACATGCTCGTTGTCGGTGAGCTGGATTTCTTCTTCGACCCCGGTCACCTTGCCTGATTCATCGAATGCGAGGTTTGAGACAAAGATCTGCAGCATGTTGTCGCCGTTCCGATCCGAACGATAACAGATCGAGCGCCCGTCTGGCGAGAAGAATGGTCCGCCGTCGTAGCCTTCTTCTGTAATTAGCGGGGTATGCGAGCCGTCGGTTGTGTCATATATCCAAAGATCGCCGTTGTTTGAGCCCGGCTCAAGCTGGGTGTAGAGAATATATCGTCCATCGGGTGACCATGATCCTTCCGCGTCGTAGCCATCGCGTTCCCATATTGGCGTAGTTTCTTTGAGCGTGGGAACGGAGATGATGTCATCGATGGAAAGCTCAGGTGTCTTCGATGAATCTTCTTCGAGAAGCTTCTTTGCCCGTGCGGTTGCTTCATCAGAGAGCACATAGCCCATGCTCAGCTTGCCGGAAACAAGCTCCATCTCATTTGGGAACTTCCAAGAGTACTTCGAGGTCTTGCGTTGGAACCCCGCTACATTGTCGCCGCTTGGTGGAGTCGTCGTCGTGCCAAAGAGCACAGTCATCGGCTCAGTCGGATGGAACCACCCGCAGGTGTTCGCTGAGCCCGGCTCAGAAATCAGCCCAGCTTGTCCGAGCCCGACGATGTTGCCCGCATCGTCTCGTTTGACCGCAGCGACATACATGCCGTAATGATCGCCAGCCTCTTTGCCTTTTTCTGGCGCTTCAATCGCTTGGAAGATCACGAGCCGACCATCTGAAGAGAAGTAGCTCTCGCCGGCTTTGATGTATTTCGTTTCAAAGGTCAGCTGCACATGCCCTGAGATAAATGGTGCTTCCAGGGTTTCCCACTGATCGTCCCACTCCGGATTCGGATTCGGATTTGAAGCCAAAGCCATGCTTGAAAGGATTCCGGTTGCACAGATCAGGGACGCAATTGTTGCAGATTTCATCGATCTTCTCCTATAGGCGGATACACTCTTTTGTATGACTGATACTAGGTCTCAACAACCCGAATCTGCCAATATTCGTCGTGTGAATCATGGTCCTCTCCCAGAGATGCTCTATTGCCCGCCAATGGGCATCCCAACGATTCTCCATGAGGACGATCATTTCGTCATCGTGGACAAAGCGTCTGGTTTATTGACCGTGCCCGGGATCGCGCCCGAGAAGAAGGATTGCCTGCGTTCGCGCATCGAAGACCTCTTCCCATTGGCCACCGGCCCCATCACATGCCATCGTTTAGATATGTCAACATCCGGGGTGATGATCCTCACGCTCGATCCCAATACCCATCGGAATCTCTCACGCCAGTTTGAGCAGCGAAAGGTTCAAAAGCGATATGTCGCGCTGCTCGAAGGGCACCTCAAACACGACGAAGGCACAATCAACTGTCCGATGCGCAAGGACATGGATGTTCGCCCGCTGATGCTTGTGGATTATATACAGGGCAAGCCTTCTGTCACGCATTACAAAGTGCTCGGGCGCGAAGAGTTCGAGGGTCGACCAGTCACGCGTGTGGAGTTTGAGCCTCACACCGGGCGGACGCATCAACTGCGTGTGCATGCAGCCCATCCGCTGGTGACGACAGTGGGGGAGATGGGCAGCAATGACCCCGACGAAACCCCAGGGCTCGGCGCACCAATCGTCGGCGACGAAATGTACGGCACGCCAGAACCAAGACTCATGCTCCATGCGTCGATGCTGACGATCTATCACCCGATCACAGGCAAGCAGATGACCTTCAAGGCACCGATTCCATTTTGATAAATTAGAATCTGATTTTTCCGGGTGCCACTACTGGATGCGAAGCAGCGCAGTAGTGCTGTATTTCATTCAGGCAATCAAGACACTACTGCGCCCAAGACGGCGAGTAGTGGCACCCGATGGAGATACATTCGGCGATCATCTAATGATTGCTCATGTCTCCGTTTGGACCGACAACGATCTTCTTAACACCTCTCGCCGCCATCTCGATCGGCAAGATCGCAAGCCCAACAACCAAACAACTCGGGCAACCAGATTTCATCAATCCAGTCGAAAACAAGCACTTTTTACACACAGGGCTGCCTGGGCGTGCTTTGGGATCGCCATATCGTTGTTGGGGGTTGTTGTCCATATTGGATAAAGAACCCATCAGCCATAATTATTCCAGCTCAATAAATTAACGCGGGCAGGTGCGGGGCTGGCCAACTGATAGCGGTCGATTCCATCAGCTTGCGGAGTTCAATCACATCATGCTCATAGAACGCATTGCGATCATGTGAGTCGATATCGAGCACCGCGTAGCACGAGCCATCGTCGTTGAACAAAGGGATGATGATCTCAGAGCGGTCCCTCGGGTCGCACGGAATATAGTTTTCCCCAAGGTTGTGAACATCGTTGACAATGATGGGGCGTTTTTTGCTCCAGCACATGCCGCACGCGCCGTGGAGTTCGATCGGTGAACAAGCAGGCTTGTCGCGTGACGCACCCAAGATCATCTGTTCGTTGTCATGGTCTTTTTCATAGAACCCGACCCACGAAACGCCGTGGTCTTTGAAGAAGCGCCAGAGCACATCGCATACCTCGTTCATTCGTCGGTGTCGATTTCCAGAAACTTCACAAAGCGAGAGGGCAACTGATCGATAATCTCGTTCGTATACAGGCATGGTTAATTATATGTAAAAATGGAGCCAAAAAACAAGCCGGGATCATCCCGGCTTGTTCTCTATTTGATTCAATGTGTTCACTCAGAGCGTAGCGCTGGTGAATGGGAGCAAGCCCATAAAGCGTGCCCGCTTGATTGCTCGTGCAACCATGCGCTGCTGGCGTGCATTGGTGCCCAGGCGCTTGCGCCCGTAGATCTTGCCGTTGGGTGTCATCATGCGACGAAGGGTCTCGTGATCCTTGTAGTCACAGAACTCGATGCCCTTGCCAGATTCTTTGGTTGCCTTTGGTGCCGGGCCGCCGGTGAAACGATCTTCGCTGCTGCTGCTACGGTCTCTGTTGCCGCCGCCGCTGCCGCCTCTTGATGAGTTCATTCTGCTCATGTCTTTGATCTCCGTCTTGGACTTCGTGGCTTATCAATCAGCGAACAACGCTCGATCCATAAGCGACGGATCATTTGTTTTCTTGGAAGGTGAGTTTAGCCCCGGATTCCGTCCTCATCGACCTTTGGAGCTGAATATGTCCCCTCAATTGGCCCAGAAGGGGTCTCTTTCTTGTCAATTAGGGTGTCGAGTGCGAGATTTCCGCCCCCACGCCAGAGCAGGTACCCAACCGGGATGAGCATGACCAGATCACGAACTACCTGGCACCACCCAACGCTGGCGCCGCACACGAGGTTCATATCACCAAAGCACGAACAATCCGCATCAATCGAAGGATCGAAGATGACATGGAGCAGGGCGCCGATGAAGAAGACGAGCATCAGCCCGATGGTCAATGTCGCGGCTTTGGTCTTGAGCCCAAGGATCAGCAGCACTCCCGCGATCATCTCGACCCAAGGCATCGTATACGCAGCACTGATTATCAAATGCCCGTGCTTGTCGGGATCAAGAACCTTGAACCCTTTGATCGCAAAGGCGAACGCTTGGACATTGCTGATTTTGGTGAATGCAGCAAAGACAAACACGCCCCCGAGCGCAACGCGCAAGGGGAACTGGAGCATGATGGATTCTGCCCATTGCTTAGCACTCATGGCGAATCCTCGTTTTCGGTCAAGTTGGTCGGCAACCCCGCAGCCGCCCATTCGTCATATCCAACACCCATGATGGCGAGATTGGTATATCCGAACTGTTCGAGGATGGCTTTGGTGTTGAGCGATGCGTCGCACTCGTCGCCACCAAGGCAGTAGATAACGACCTGGGCATCGGGTGGGATGCTCTGCATCTCTGTCTCGCCCGCATCGGTGAAAATAGTATCCGTGGTCAGATAAGCTGCGAGCGATATATGTCCTTCTTGATATTCATGCTCAAGACGAGAGTCGATAAAGTATGCCCCGTCGAGCCACATCTGGTGTGCTTGGCGGAGCGTGAGCATGCCGGCAGGAACCGGAGCGTCCAGTAGCATGTCATGAGCAGATTTTTTAGGATCAGCATCGGGCTCGCCAGTTGCTGAATCAGTTGTCGGGCCAGTTGTCAGGTCTGTGGCAACTGGTTCATCGGGTGCTTTGATAGGCACATCACTCACAGGAGCGATAAGCGCCGAGCCACCAAGGATCACAGGTTTGGTGCGGATGAGCGAATGCCCAACCCCAGCGATATACCCGAGCCCGACAATCGCCAGCACGCCTGTGATGGATTGCATGCACTTCATAAACCGCTCCGCAGCTGTAGATTACGAACCAAAAACCCTATGCCTCGAGATTATTGAGCGAGGAGTTGCCCGTACATTTGTACAGTGAGCTGCTCTTCATCCTGGACATCGGTGACCAGATGAAGCTGCGTATTAAAGCGTGGAGCAGCGTTGACGACCGAACCCTTGATGCGGACGATCCACTCGGTGCGGAGTTGAGGATCAACAGGCACAAACTCGTAGGTCGCGTCGATCGCGATGGTGTTGGCATTGGCGCTCGTGATCTCGAAGGCCTTGCCGGACTTGGAGATGATCTTGATTTCGCGTTCGAACTCATCGCCAACAGCGATTCGCCCCATGGTGACACGGATCGGGGTGGTTTTGAGATCGCCGAGCACGCGGGCAACGGTGGTGAGCGAGAAGATTGATTGGCGTTCATCGTTGGTCCGCACGGTGATTTCAGCACGATGATTGTCCGGCTTTGCGCTGGCTTTGATGGTGACGCGGATGATCTGAAGCCTGAGCATCTCGCCATCTTTTTCGACTTCGCCGCCGTCGACGACTTCGATGTCAAAGCTCTTTGGATCATTAATAGTCGCGCGGGTCACTTTGAAATCATCGGTTCTGCCAAAGACCTTGATGTCCTTGGTGACACTGTTGCCTTTGGTGATTGCCTGGAATGGCAGCACGCGAGGCTCAGATATGATGACCGGCTTGACCAACGAACGGATAACAATCGAATCTGTTGGGGTTAAATCCGAATCCGTAAAAATAGTGATGCTGCGCGCCATCGCGCCCCGTTTTCCGCGTGGGTCGAAGGTGACATTGATGGTGCCTTGCTCGCCGGGCATGTAGGTTTTCTTTGCCATCTCAGGCACCGTGCACCCACATGCGGGTTTCACCTGCGTAATGGTCAGCGGGCCAACTCCGGTATTGCGAAAGAGGAACGAGAGCTTGGCGACATTCGTATCGAGGATCTCGCCGGTGTCCTGTGTCTTGCTCGCGAAGGTCAATCGTCCTTGCCGCTCAACCGCCGGCGAAAGGAGCGAAGGGTTGGCCGGTGCCAAATCTTTCCTATCAAGGGCTTGGGCATTGGTAAACGATGAGAACCCGCACAGCAGTGCCAGCCCTGATCCAAGAACAAGTTTTCGTGTGCGTTTGGTGTGTTGCGTGTTCATCTCATGGATCTCCCGATTTTGTCCGTTGTATATCTCTGCCTATTCCTATTTGTCTTACAGGATGAGCGAGCTGAAAGTTGTTGGAATCTAAAAACTACCGAATTTTTATGAGAGTTCACAGAACCCCGATAACTCATGATATTCGCGGCATCGCCCGAAGGAAATACCAAACCAGCGAACTGACCCTTTTCCTACTTATTGGAAATCGTGTCTTCTCGCCAAGTGGATGACCAAAACAGCGAGAAAACAGCATTGTTTCCCCAACAGTATCCACACAGAGCGATGAGCTCACGCACGAACGACTGATATTCTTTGACTCCATCAATACGGGAACGATCCGGGTGAGAACATATTGCCCTGCAATCGTACAATATCTCCAGTTTATCGACATTCTCCGCTGGTCATGGCACCAATGAAGATCGAAATATCAAAGAAGTTGAACTGTCCATCGTTGTTGAAATCAGCTTCTGGGCGTTGATTATTGAACAGATCAATAAATACGGAGAGATCGAAGAAGTTGAGCACGCCGTCATCGGTGAAATCAGCAAGCAGCGAGCACGAGCCAACGGTGTACGATCGGCTCTCGCTCATAAAGTTGTTCCTGATTGTTTCATTGCGAACCCAAGGGGTTGTGTCAATGACCTCGACGCGGACGGTGTGCTCGCCGGGGCCCATCGCAAGGGTTGAGAGATCAAGCTCGTGTTGCTGGATTGCATCAACAATGATCTGGTCATCAAGGTACCACACAACCTGCAAATCGTGATTCAAAGGCTGCATCGGTGTCACCCAGATCGTGTCATTGGGCTCGACCGTCGTGCCATCGGGCGTGCCGTCGTCGATTGGATTGACTTCCTTGTATATCTGACGGATGAGACGCTCGGCGCTCACCAGGTTGAACGGGCGTGCGAGATTCCGCATCATGGAGTTATTCGATGGGCGGTACACGCCATTGACGGAGTAGTTGCCACCCTCATAGGAGCTAATCGGGTTGTCGAATCCTGCCATCGACGCGTCCATCCATCGCCACCATTTTCGTGAATCAGCGAGTTGTTCGTTTCGGTTATAGATCGAAACATTGACAGGGCTCAGTTCATTGCCCGTATAGGTGTTTGGGCCGCCGTAGGTGTACTCGTCTGCGAGATCACCAAAGGAGTGTCCCATTTCGTGGATCGCGATCTCGACCGCAGCCGAGTTGCGTCCTGCAGCCGTGCCCAGGTTATTGCTTGAGTACCCTGCGCCGCCGTACTTTGTCGAGTTGGCGATCGCGATGACCTGGTCAATATCCGGAGCCGCCGCTGCGTGGGAGTATGCCTTCGAAACGCTCACGCACAGCAGGCGCTCGATGCCGCTGCACCAGTATGACATATCAAGCGCGGTGTTTCTGTTGATGCCTTGGCTCGGATCGTTGTCAACGCCTGATTCTAGTGAGACAACTTCAATCTGTGTAAACCGGAAGTAAGGCTCGTAGCTTTTAAATGGTTCGTATCGGAAGAATGAGTTTTCGATGGTGTCGGCATTGGTGTGGAAGAGGTCCATCTGGCTGGCGGTGTATCCGTCGCCGACAATGACCATATCGACGCGATTGTCGACCACGCCACGATTGGCGTTTTCTACCGCATCGATGATTTCACGAGCTTCTTGATCCACCGGCAGGAAGAACACGCCGCCTTCGAGCTCGCCATGCTCATCGCCCCAGCACCCATATACTTTTTCGAACTGATTCTGGTTGTTGATGTTCTGCCCAGTATGGGTGTGATCGGGGGCTGAGATCGCATTGCCAGCGAGGGTTGTGATTAAAGCGATTGAAAGCGTACTGAATGCGTTCATCTGTGAGGCTCCTGATTATCGAATGTGCGGGGAGAGCACACAAAGAATCGTGCAATATCGACAAGAAAGCCAACAACGCCCCGCTCTGGACGCAAAGCTATACGAGATTCATCTGTCGGGGTTCCATCTGTTCTGGATAATGATTATGGGCAGCCGGCAGTGAATGCCGTCAAGAACACCGAGACATCGAAAAAATTGAACTGGCCATCGCCATTAAAATCAGCGTTGAGATTCATATTTGCATATGCGGAGAGGAATGCTGAGATATCAAAGAAATTGAGCTGTGGATCGCCATCCATATCGGCGATGCAAGGCCCGCTCTGCGGAGCAACCACCCCAACGATCATAGAATCCGGGTCGCCGATGTCGCCGGGGGCGAAGAAACCAATCTGCATCGCCTTATTCACGGGTACATTGGATGAAACAAACGAGAATGAGTATGTCGTACCCCAGCGAACAGCATTGCCCAGCGGGTTGGTATCGAAATCTTCTAGGGTGTTGCGGAGGACCTCGCCATTGATTGCGCCCACTGACCACTCGGTGCTATCGATCAATACATCAAGATCATCGTGGTAATCCACATTGTTGAATGTGTGGCTGGTCACCGACTGATTGAACCCAATTGCGATCAAGGCGGATCCGATAGATCGGTGAGCGTTCTGATTATGAATAGCGTAATCGTACCGGTAGGTGCCATCGTCCAGATCAGTCGCCTTCGATCCGGCATGGATGATCCCGTCGCCGGGGATGGTGATCTCGGTGATCATTACATCTGAGTCGGGCAATCCGATCCCGTTGCCGTGATCCCGCCACGCGAAGATCGCGGCTTGTTCCGTATATGTTGGCCCGGTCAATGTCGCGCTCGCCGAACCAGGACTAAACATCACCTGCCGATAGCTTGCATTGTTCGCTCTGGTTTCAGGCGTAGTCTCGCCACTGGTGATGACTTGTGTCTCGACAAAGTACAACGCATCAGGGTCGCTCACATCCGCAAGATCAACCTGCAATCGTTTATAGATCGCATCGCCTGTCTGCCCGATGGAGGTGAACGGGTATGGGAAGTCGCCGGTAAAGGCGTCGACTTCCGAGCGCGGACCCATCTGTGTCTGAGCACCATTGACCGAGCTGGCGTTGGCGCTTGAGCATCCAGCGCCCAGAGATTCAAATCCTGCGGCGGGAGTGCACACGAGGTTGCACGCGTTGGATTGGAGCGGGATGATGGTGTGACGCACAAACCCGATCCCGATCTGGGTGATCTGGTGGTCTTTGAGCTTATAAAGCGTTTGCGAGATCAACGGGTGCTGATTTGTATTGGCAACCCAATCCAGAGGCTCATCGCCGATGTTGCACACCGTTGTCCCGAATGAATACGCGACTTTGTCATCCACGAACCCAAAGTTGGTTGCAGAGCTGATCTCTGAACAGATCAAATCGGGCCCGCCGATGGCGAGTCCGTTGGCGATGGTAAGCAGGCTCAGTGCGCAGAGTGATCTTCCATTGTTCATCCGATTATCTCCTAGTATGCCCCTCGGGCAAAATTGTACCAGATAGGGCATGTTTGTACATGATATTATAAAAAATCACCCAATTGTGTTCGGATCGGGCAATTTTGCCCCTTCGAGACGCCATTTAT
>JAESSR010000075.1 GCA_016764015.1 Phycisphaerales bacterium | reverse complement strand
GTTCATTCAAAAGGCCGCAGTGGGATTCGAACCCACGGTTGGCTTTCGCACAACGGATTTGCAATCCGTCCCCTTAGACCACTCGGGCACACGGCCGTGCCTTGTTGCCGACAATCTCACGACCATCAGCAGAGGTGACAGTACAAAGCATCGCCCAAAAGATCAACAACGAGCACCCAAATCGACGCCCAAAACACCACTTCCCAGCACCCATGCCCGAAACACGATACCATATCAATCGATTCAGCCGATACATCTGACATGGATACCCACCCAATGAACGCCCTCCGCACTTCAATCTCGATCGCAGCCATCTTGCTCGCCGCCAATACCTCCGTTGCCGTTGCTATTCAACCAGAATCTACACCGAACAGTTCGCCGGGCAATCCAGAGCAGGTCCAGCAGGCACTCGCGATCCTCCCACGCGTGGGGACGAATCAAGTTGCTGTCATGCCCACATTGCCTGCGGTATCGGTGGCTGTCCAGCCCGGATTAACCCAAGGCGAAGACTGGCTCAAGGTGCTCCATAACACACTCCAAAAAACCACCGCCCCATCGACACTCGCTGAGGGTGCATTCGTGCTCAGCAGACCCGGAACCCTTGTGCCCGGACCCAACGGGCTGATGATCTTTGTCCCCAACAAGGAAACACAACAACCCGGCGAAGGCCCGGTACTCCTGATGCCCTGCAAGACCCTCGAACAACTCGAAACAGAATGGGGCGGACAGCCTATCGAAATCTCAGGCGAGATATTCACCTACCACAACCGAAACCAACTGCTCATCTCGGCGTATCGGATTGGCACATCCCCTGCGCCTCAAACTGAGCTCCCAGAAAACACTTCCCCCGTCGAACCCTCATCACTTGAAGACGACCCGGCTGTCCGTGATCTGCTCAATGAACTCAACTTCAACGCGACCCCATCGGATTCAAACCGACAGGCAGCCAACAGGAAAATCGAACCCACCAACCAACTCGCTCAGCGAGCACAGGTGACGACCACGACTACCACCGGGCTCGATGAAGGCACCTTGATCCTCCGCAGACCATCGCGCATGATCCGCAACAGCACCGGCGCATGGGTGATTGTTTTCGACAATGACGACCCTACATCTACCGACGCGATTGATCTCATTGTCGAGCCCTGCTCGATGCTCATGCGCCTCGAACGGATCGCTATGGAAACCGGTGACGCCGGGCAGCTCCTGGTCTCTGGGCGTATATACACCTACAAAGGCGCCCACTACATCCTCCCCACACTCATGCAGCGTGTCCGCCCGCAAGAAATCAACTCGCTGCAATAGAAATGTATCTGAACGAGCCGCGACCGTAAGGAAGCGGTCTTCATTTGCAATTACATCCAATAGATAAGACCACTCCCTTACGGTCGCGGCTCGTTATAGCTTTAGATTATTTTCATACTCACACCGTCGAAACTGTGCCCTGCACCGGACGATCTTCGATCGCCATCGCCTCAGTCGGAGCCGTGACGACTCGCTCGCCCTCCATCGGGCTATAGCGTGAGCCGTACAGCGGAATCTTCTTGTTGAGTGTCGAGCGACCAAAGGCTTTGGCCAACGCGAATCGTGCGATCAGAATCACCACGAGCATGCCGACATTAGCCAAGAACATCGGGATCATGGTTGTTGCACCGAAGTACACCATGATCGAAGTGACAACGATCATCAGCATCCCAGCCGGGATCATCGCCTGCCATCCGAGCATCATCACCTGGTCATACCGCAAGCGCGGCACTGTCCAACGGACAACAATCGCCAAGCACACCAAGAACACAACTTTGAACCCGAACACGCTTACCTTGGCAAGGACCGCGAGCAACCCGGTTGACTCTGGGCTGGTCAAACCAACCAAAGGCACCTGATACCCACCCATGAACAACAACGCGAAAAACGCACATGCGGTCACAAGGTGGGCGTACTCAGCCATAAAGAACAATGCGAAACGCATTGAGGAGTATTCGGTATGGAAGCCGCCGACGAGTTCTTGCTCAGCCTCAGCATTATCAAACGGTGCACGGTTGGCCTCGGCCAAACCGCAGATGTAGAACAGCAGTGCGGGCAGCGGCAGGCTCCACAACAACCAGCCGTGTTTCGCTTGATATTCGATGATTTCGTTGGGGATAAACGAGCCTGCGATCAACAACGCACAGAGCAATGAAAGTCCCAGCGGGATTTCATAGCTAATCATCTGAGCAGTCGCACGCAACCCGCCGAGCATCGAGTATTTGTTGTTCGACGACCAGCCGCCGAGTGTCACGCCATACACACCGAGCGATGCGACTGCGAGCAGGTAGATCACACCGACATGCACATTGGCGCCGGTGACAATCACAGACTGGGCCTCAAGGTGCCCGAATATGAAGTAAAAGCTCTCGCCGACGATACCAGGCAATCCGAATAACCATTGGAAGGCACTGATATCAGCAGTCGCAGGGATATCAAACCCGCCGCCCCAAGGCATAATCACAAACCCGATCAAAGCAGGGATCAATGCGAACACAGGTGCAAGCGAGAACAACACCCGATCGACATTCTTAGGCGTGAAATCTTCCTTCACAAAGAACTTGATGCCGTCCGCCAAAGGTTGACCCAGTGCGAGCATGCCCTTGAGGAAGCTCAACCATGGCAAACCAAAGTCGAACCCAACACGGTTCGGGCCGATACGGTCCTGGATGTATGAACATATCTTGCGCTCAAGGTACACCCCGTACGCAACGAGCCCGAGCACCGCGTGCACGCCTACAGCGAGCACGAGCCCAGAGATGATGAACTGCCAGTCGATCAGATCGTGAATATACTCGCTCATAGTGCCCCTATCGTAGCAACCATGCCCCCGATTAGCCTTAATCCTGGCTCATCAAGGGGCATCAGCACACAAAATATTCGGCTCGTTCCATCCTCAGGCTGTAATCATCCCCACCCTTGGGCAACACCTGCTACGCCAAGCACTTCGACCAGAATCTCACGATGATTCGCGCATCTCGGGCATTTGTGCTGACCACCCAGCTTGCCCTTGGCGTCGAGCCAGCGATGGAATGTACCCATCGGCATCGCGGTCATGGTTGGAAAGTCCATCCCCAGTCCGTCGGATCGTTTGGTCGTGTAATCCACATTCTCCGCTTTGACTGTCTCATCGAAAACCTCGCCGAAGCGTCGGATTTGATCTGCACTCGGCTTGAACTCAAACTCCACCGCCACTTCGAGCCCAGCCCGATTGGTCGTCGATGGATACACCGGAGCTGCGGTAAACTCGCCGATGGTCAACCCGGTCGCTGCGACTGCTGCCGCCACGCCGTGCTCGATGTGCTCGCCGATCAGGTTCTCACCAAACGCATTGATAAAGTGACGATGGCGACCCACAATTCGAATCCGAGCTGGCCCATCACCCAAACGCATCGAACCATCACGCTGAATGCCATCGGGGATCGAATCGAACTCGACCACATCACCGATCACATACCGCCAAAGACCGGCGTTGGTCGTCATCACGACGACATATTTTTGCCCCTTGTCCACCTGCCAGCAGGTATAGACATCCGGGTCTTCGTCGTCGATCTGTTTGAGCGGCACGAACTCGTAGAAGATGCCATTATCCGTCAGCAACCGCATCGCAGGATCGTTATCCAAGTCTTGAATCGCGATAAATCCTTCTGAGGCAGGGTACAGCTCTTGTCGACATGGGAAATCAATATTTGAATCACCCGAGAACGCGGTACACATCCGCGAAACGAACGGCACATAGTTCACCCCGCCATGCACAAAAACCTCAAGGTTCGGCCAAACATCCTTCGCACACTTGGCGTTCATCCCTCGCTCATTGGCGATCTCGATCACGCGATCAATCAGCACCAACGCCCATGAGGGCATCCCCGAGATAAACCGGATGTCCTGATCGACCGCGAGCTGGGCCATTGCTTCGATCTCGCTGGGCCAATGATCCATCAATGCCACGGTTGGCCCTGGCGAATAAATCGTCGACAACGGCCACTTAATCAAAGGCGTCACCAACCCCGACAGATCCCCGGTCGCTACGCCATGCTCGTTGAAATCTAAATCCGTCGACCCACCAAGGAACAAGCACCGCCCGCCCATAATCCGCTCCGGATGCGCCCCACGATTGATCATGTGGGCGAAGATATCGAGTGATGCAAGATAGTTCGATCGCATCATCGAATCCGGCACCGGGATATATTTGTCGCCCGCGGTTGTGCCTGAGGTTTGCGCGAAGTGCATCACCTTGCCCGCCCAGAGCACATCGCTCATCCCATGCTCACGCATATCAACGATATCATCTTGAAACGCGTACCAATCTGAAATGGGCAACGCATCGCGGAACGCTGCAAGAATATCTTGATCTTTGAGCACCGAAGCAAACTTATTCCGTTTGCCGATGCGTGTGTCTTTACAAATCTCAATCAGCTTACTCAGCTCATTGAGTTGGATCACTTGCGTATTGGCCTTCCAATACTCAACATCGGAGAGCTTGCGTCGCCGAACCTCGACGCGTGCATGCAACGCAACACCCACCAAACTCGTCCAGGTGTGTTTACCGTTGGGTATCGGTGCGTTGATTCTGTTGGTAGAACCGGCTGTGCTCATGATCCGAGCTTGCCGTCGGCTTCGAGTTCATCAAAGAACCCGTGCATCGCGTCGCCAAATGCGATTGGAGCTTCGATCATCGGCGCGTGCCCGCAGCTATCGATCCAGTGCAACTTCGCGTTGGGCATCAGTTCACTAAAACCCTGCCCAGCACTTGGTGGCGTGACAATGTCTTCCTTGCCCCAGATCAACAGCGTCCGCTGATGGATATCGGCCAGATCGTCGGTCATGTTATCACGACGAGCACTCTTGGACAGCTTGACCATCGCCCTCGCCCCGCCTCGCTCATTGAGCAGCTCGAATGCACGATCAACATCGTTTGGGTCCATTTTCGATTTGTCGTAGAACAGCTCGCCGATCTTCTCGACAAGCCATTCACGCGTTGGACGAACCGGAGCACCTTTGACCACTGTCCGTTCGATCAACCCGCTCGAACCAGCGAGGATCAATGCGTGAACCAGTTCCGGGCGTTCATGCGTCACGCGCAACGCGACATGCCCGCCGAACGAGTTGCCAACCAAAATCGCAGGCTCGCCGATCTCACGATCGAGAAACTGCATGGTCATCGCTGATACCGCGCTCAATGAACAATCCACCCCACGCAATTCAAGCAGAGGCACCTCGAGTGTCACGCATTTCACACGCGATGCGATCCGATCGACCACCTTGCCCCAATGCTCATTGAGCCCAACCAACCCGTGCAAAAAGACCACAGGCATACCTGAACCACACTCGACAACATCCGCCGGAATCCGCTTGCCGCTCAAACCAGCGAGCTCGACTGTCCGCCTGACACGCTTGAAATCTGTTGTTTGTGAATCTATCGAACTCAAATCACCCATCTCCGCTTCACAAGAACAAATCTTGATCAATCCCAGTTGGCTATTTCTTGCTATTGCATATGGTAGTACGCACTATCCTCATAGACACCCTTGGGGGGCATTCCTATTTCCTCGGATCACAATTACTTACACAAATCGATTCCAAAGCTCGATTTAGGCTTTGTGAACCCGACCATCCACCAGCCGAATCACGCGATCACTCTTGACAGCGATCCGCTCGTCGTGTGTCACCATGACTAAGGTCAGCCCAGCATCTTCGCGGTGTTCGATGATCGTATCGAGAATCGACGCTCCGGTCTTCACATCCAGGTTTCCCGTTGGCTCGTCTGCCAGCAACAAACTTGGCTCATTGATCAATGCCCGAGCGATCGCCACGCGTTGACGCTCGCCGCCTGAGAGTTCCGCCGGACGATGCTTGAGCCGATGGCTGAGCCCAAACCGATCGAGCAAACTCGATGCACGATCAACAACTTCCTTGCGATGTGTTCGATACCCAAGCCGACCATACTTAATCATGCCACCAATCGTCACATTCTGAAGCACACTCAGTTCAGGCAATAAATGATAAAACTGGAACACAAAGCCCACATCATCCGCCCGATACCGATCCAACGCCCGCTTGCTCATCCGGGTGAGTTCCCGATCGTGGAACTTGACCGATGCGGGAGATTGCGTGTTCTTGTCTGGACGATCGAGTCCGCCAAGCAGATGCAACAGCGTGCTCTTGCCGCTGCCCGATGCACCAAGGATCGTCACCCATTCGCCTTGTTGTACATCGAGATCAATCCCATGCAACACCGGCACCTTCACACGCCCGAGCTTATAAGTCTTCTGCACAGAGCGCACCGACAAAATCGGCTTTGATTTAACCATTGATCTCGACTCGTGCTCTTGCGTCTGCAATTCCATGTATAATTCTTAAACTAATCCCTAATGGCTAGTCCCTAATCCCTTCTTCCTATTCAAACCGCAACGCTTTGACCGGGTCCATCCGTGCACTATGAATCGCTGGAATCGCAGCACCAACCACGCAAGTCAGTATCCCAATAACAAAGATAATGGCAGCCTTACTCGGATCAACCTCGCTTGGTATTTCAACAAAGTAATACTGCCGAGGATCCCAGATGACCAAATCAAGCACCACAGGCCCACGCCCAACCAAACCAGCAAACCACGACAAAATATTCGAAAGCCAAGGCCCTAAGTCTTGCCCCATCCAATCGTGGATCTCATTAATATTCAGCACCACCCAATAGCCCAAAGCTGTTCCGGCAATCGAACCAACGATCCCGATCGACGCGCCGTATCGAATCCAAAGCCAAGCGATGCCCGGCGTCGATGCTCCGAGCGCACGCAACACGCCGATATCCTTTGTTTTCTCCGTGGCCATCGACCAAAAGATCGCCAGCACCAAAAACACGGTTGTGAACGACACGATCCCAAAGATAAACAGCACCATGATCGTTTCTTTTTTCACCGCGCTGATCATCGTCCGGTTCAGATCTTCCCAAGTCTTCACCTGGTTCTCCATCTGAATCGCTGCAGGCACCTCGCCAGCGAACTCATCGGCAAACTCGCTGTAGATATCTCGCACCCGCTGGCGCACAACTTCGAGCTCAGCCCCATCGACACCCCGCACCAACACCGTCGTGACGCGAGCCGGATCAACCCCGATGATCTCTTTCATCTTTGGGCCGATCTCCCCGGTCACCGGATCGATCTCGATTGCAAATGGATTTTCTGTGTCTTTGACCCGTTCAACCTTCTGTGCTTCATCGAGCCGAAGCATCCGCTGGATAATATCCAAAGGCACAAAGATCGTCCCCTGATCAACCTCGTACAACCCAGACTGGAACTCATTGGCAATCGGGATCGTTCGCCTCACCGGATCAATCGGACGCCCCTCTGAATCGAGCGCAAGGATCGTTAAATCAACCGATCCATTGCGAGGCATAAAGGTTTCGATTTTTTCGACGCTCCCATCGGGCAGCGCACGATTGGGCTGCAACGGGTAATACCCACCCCATCCAGTGCGGTAGTTCTGCCCGGTCACTTCGATGCCCAACACACCAGCCGACTCGACATTCCCGGTATCCTCGTTCACCCGGGTCATCGACTTGCCGTTGGCTTCCATCTCGGTGAAGAGCGATTGGTAGCTGGGATCGAGCCGAATGTCTTCCTTCTTATGATCCTTGGATGTGGGCTCTGTGATCGGTTTCCACCACATCGTGTCGGCAAAGCCTGTCACATCCGAATAACTCGATGCTTCAATCCCCTTGATCGAGATCAACTCCACCCGGTCATCAGGTAGCTTGATCAACCCAAAGGTCTCAATCGTCGGCGTCGCCGAATCAATCAACTCGTCGGCTTCCAACCGCTCAATCAAATCATCATAATGCGCAAACCCAACATTGGGCCACACGATGGCGACATCACCCACCAGCGTCCGCCCCGATTCGATCAAGGTCTTAAGAAACCCGCCCATGACCGACCAAGTAATCAGGATCGTCGCGACCGACAGCATCACCGCCGCCATCGCCAGCATGGGCATGACCTTGCGGGTCAGGTATTTTTTGGTGAGCAATGCTTGATACACGACGAGAGTTTAGCCCTTCACTTGATCCCAACACGATCAAGATCGACCCAAATGCACACCCGCCGCCATCTTCTTGGTTCCAACTTTGCTGCCAACTATTTCCAGCTGTTGTTTGATCGGTCCGTATCGGGCAAAATCCCATCAGGATCGAGCTCGATCGTATCGATCTCGCGCCCTTGGGTATTGAGCCCTACACGCCAGCGGGTCGTCTGATGCCAAATCTCTACAGGCAGGTCAACGATCTCGGATTCGCCATTTTCATACGCAACCTTCATCCGAACAGGCATGACCATGTCGCCGAGGTTATCGAGCACGACGATGGCGCCGAACTGCTCTTGATCCACGATCATCCGCACGCCGGCGATTGCTTGATCCAATGTGTAAGGCTCCATGAACCATCCGCGCCAGAACCAGTTGAGATCCGTGCCCGAACCGTCCTCCATCGCACGGAAGAAATCCGCAGGCTGAGGATGCTTGAACATCCATTGGCTCGTATAGCCATCGAACGCGACATCGAACCGCTCAGGACCAAGGATGTATTCGCGGAGCAAATACAAACCGTACCCGGTCTTACGATAGTTCAATGACCCAACCCACCGAGGCCATGTCCTGTCAGGAGCCGTCATGATCGGCTGATTATTTTCTGCCAATGCCATCCGCATGGTCTGCATCGCCGCTCGTTCAATGTTCACATCCTCATCATTCAAGTTCGCGCGCGAATACATATTGACAAAGGTATTAAACCCTTCATCTTGCCACATGAACCGCCGCTCGTCGGTGTTGATCACCATCGGGAACCAGTTGTGCCCGATCTCATGATCCGTCACATACTGCATTCCCTGCGGGCTCGTCCGTCCGCCACAGAACACGATCCCGGGATATTCCATCCCGCCCTCTGGGCCATTGATGTTCGACATCACCGGATACGGATAAGTGAAGAGCAGATTGGAGTAGAACTCAATCGAATGCTTAATCACTCGGCTCGACCCGCCATCCTCATGGGTATTGTCCCACGCCTCGGCTTCCATCGGATAGAGCGACTGACACAAAACCGTTCGCTGCGTGCCGTCGGCATCAGTCACATCGGCCTTGCACGCATCCCAGATGAACGCATCCGATGCTGCCCACGCGAAAGTCCGGGCGTTATCAATATGAAACTGCCAAGTGAACTCGCTCGCGACACCGGGTCGATTCTCATCGTCGCCGACGGAATCAGGTTCAATAATCCAGACAGGTTCGTCGGATTCCATCGCCAACGCGAGCTGATCCTGCTGGGATTGGGTCAGCACCTCGGTCGGATTCATCAACGCACCAGAACCTGCAACAATGTACCCGCGAGGCACGGTGATTGAAACATCGTAGTTGCCAAAGTCGGTATAGAACTCGCCGCTGCCAAGGTAAGGCAGGGTGTTCCACCCGTGCACATCATCGTACTTGCTCACCTGCGGGAACCACTGGGCCATCTCATAGATAGTGCCCTGCTCGACGACTTCCGAGCCCATCCGCCGAAGGTGAGGCGGGATGATGAACGAAAAATCCATCTCAAAGACAAACTCTTCACCAGCACCGAGTGAAACAGGCAAATCAATCCGACCGAGTGTGTCATAGACAGCCATGCTCAGTTCTTGACCGCCTGTCATGCCCGCAGTGCGGATCGAAGGGATCGCATACCCGCCATCGAAGTCATCTTCGAGCATTTTCATCACGCTGCCAGGCGTGCGCGACAAGGTACCTGTTGACTCTGTATGGAACAAGTTTTGCTCCAGATTCATCCAGATGTACTCAAGGGTATGAGGCGAGTTGTTGTGATACACAACCGTCATCGTCGCTTCGATTATCCCATTTTCAGGATCGAGCCGAGCCGCGATGGTGTAGTCGGTCTGCTGCTGCCAATAGTCCGGGCCGGGTAATCCAGAACCCAATCGCATCTCGGTTGGCGTCGGCCAATCAATCTGCTTGAACACATTATTGCCATCGCTGCCGCCCGCCCGGCGGTACTCGCTATCAATCGCACCAACCGAAAGCGAATCCCCGATCCCACCGCGGTGTGAACTGGCGGTACTCGAACACCCCGCGCCCAAGAGCCCAAAGAGTGCAAAAGAAAAAGGGATCGTCAGAGAGACACAACGCACAACACCAAACTTCATCTTCAGCCTCCAGCACACCCCCGTGTGATCATATTGAATGATCCAAAGCGTAGCCGATTTTAACTACTCATGCGAATCGCCTGCACCGACTGAACCTGAGCACATACGCACACACACAAAGAGGATGCACCGCTCTTATTCGCAACCTATTTCGCTATCACAACTTCCGATCTAAAAGACGATATTGCACCGCCTCTCCAATGTGCTCGGCCCGCACCGAATCGCACCCTCCGATATCAGATATGGTCAACGCAATCCGCCGAATCTTGTCATACGCCCGCGCACTGAGCCCAAGCTGGGTCATCGCTTGTTCTAAGAGCGTTCGCGCCCCATCGTCTAACGCCATGATGACATCAAGCTCTTTTCCCTTGAGCCTCGAGTTTGGAACATCGCCTTGGCGTTTGGTTGAACGCATCCTTGCGTTGGCAACCATATCACGCATGGTCGCCGTATCGGTTCCCGTCGCCTTCTTGCTCAACTCAACCCAAGGCACAGCCGGAGCTTCAACATGAAGATCAATCCGATCGAGCAAAGGCCCAGAAAGCTTCGATAAATACCGCTGCATCTCACGCAGCCCAACCTCGCCAGGCGCGACATCGCCTCTGGGTGTTGGGTTCATCGCCGCGACGAGCATAAAGGATGCGGGGAACTCGACCGTGCCGTGCGATCTTGCGATCGTCACCACATGATCTTCCATAGGCTGACGCATGGTTTCGAGCACATTGCGCGAGAACTCGGGCAACTCATCAAGAAAAAGAATCCCGTGATGCGCCAAAGATATTTCGCCCGCTCTTGGGATCACCCCGCCGCCGACGATCGCGGGCGAACTTGCGGTATGGTGAGGCGTTCGCACTGGTCTGGCCGATACCAAACCCCTTGCCGAGTCAAGCAATCCGGCGCTCGAATACACCCGTGTCACCTCAATCGCCTGCTTGGGTGTCATCGGTGGCATGATTCCCGGTAGCGCCTTGGCCATCATCGTTTTACCCGTGCCCGCCGGCCCAAGCATCACGATATTGTGCTGACCGGCTGCAGCAATCACCAACGCCCGCTTGACCGATTCTTGCCCTTTAATCTCGGCGAAATCAATCGAAGCGGTGATCTCTTCAAGCATCGCTTCGACATCCGTCGTCGGGTGTGGCTCAAGATCGAGCATCCCGTTCATCAGTCCCACCACTTGGGATAGGCTCGACACACCGAACACCCGCACGCCTTCGACCACCGACGCCTCCGAAGCGTTCTCACTCGGAACCACCACCGCATCGAGCCCCAGTTCCTTCGCCAACGACACCATCGCGATCACGCCTCGGATTGGGCGAATCCGACCATCGAGCGCCAACTCCCCAGCGATCAACGCTCGACGGGGATCAAGCCCGACGGATTCATCCTCAAAGCATACCCCTCCCCCACCAACGCTGGCTGTCTGACGAGCCGGATGAATCACGCCATTGGCAACCAATACACCCACCGCGATCGGCAGGTCATACATCGGCCCTTCTTTGCGGATATCCGCCGGCGCGAGATTAATCAGCGTCCGCCCCATCGGCATCGGGTAGCCACTATTGCCCATCGCCGACCGGACACGCTCGATGGGTTCCCGCACCGCAGCATCAGGAAGACCCACCACGATCTCCTTCTGAAGCTGCGTCTCATCAAGATCAAT
>JAESSR010000074.1 GCA_016764015.1 Phycisphaerales bacterium | reverse complement strand
TCAAGTACGCCTAAAGCCGCTTTCAAATAGACAGGGTCGCCTTCTGTTCGTAAAAAAGCCGGTGAAGAGGCCGCCATAAGCACTCTTCGTACCTCTGCGAGCTCAAAAGATTCGTCACTCACAGCCAATCCGATCGCTTCTCGGGTGGCTCCGAGCGTCTTGAGCGGGTCAATTTTGCACAATGACTCCTCACGACCCCAGAATAGCCGTTCCATATAGAGCGCGTCTTCAACCCATGATCCCGGGCTCACCAATGCCAGATCAATAAGCGCACAATGCCCATGAAGGTTCGCTCCTTCATCTCCCTGATCGCCCTCAAGCTTTTTCATCGCTCGTCTCATCGCATTGTGTGCGTGCAAATCATGGTGACACCAGGTATCAATATCGCGCCCGACCCATCGCTCAACAAGCACATCGAGACACCCGCCAACCTGCTCAAGGGCATTGATCCATCGTGCAGTGTCTTCGATCTCGTTCGCTTTGAGCGCAACAAGCCCTTTTTTAACCAAACCTGCCCAGTCTTTGGGGGGCTTGACCTGTGACATGTCAATAGGCTTCTCTAGAATGGCTGCCGCATGGAACTCGGCAGCGGACTCAAACATCTCCCACATCGAAGATTCCGTCTTTTCCATCGCGATAGGTGGGTTCTCAAACCGCTCCATCACCACCCAAGCGAGGTCATACCCGCCGAGTTCAAAGCCCGCTGCCAATACCCGAGGCGTAGGAAGCGCCAGCGCCCGGGGTTCATCCCATTCATCGGGATGCACGAGCCCTAAACGCTTCGTCCAGAAATATTCAGAGTACCCAATCGGCATTTTGACAACACACGGGATCTCACGATGCCCGCAGGTGCGATCTGGCAATGACCATGTTGAAAACCCTGTCCCGGCACCACCATGCTGCCAGGTTGCGCGAAACCATGAGATAGTGCCGAGTCGGCCATCGCATGCTTTATGGAGTTCTGGATCGAGCGAACTGGCGAGTGCTTGTCCATCGAGCTGGGGCATCGTGCGCTGATCCTTTACAAACCTGGGTAGAAATCATCAACAGGGTTCGTTCTTGAGTACGCATTGTAGTGCAATTGTGTTCGCGCTGCGAGCAGAGGAGACGAGAATTTAGCATGAAGATAGCGAAACAGGCGATCCGGTGCCATTCAGGTGATGAAGTCTCCTGCATGTCTTTCAGTTTTAAAACAAAGAAGACATGCAGGAGCCGAAGACGGCACCTACATGGCACCCAGATGATTACTTGCAGCAATCGCCTTGCACAACGCATTGGCCTGTATCGGGGTAAGGGAATCAATCCGAGCATCGCTCGAAACCCCCTCCGGCCACTCGATTGGTGCTTTGGTCATCACCTTCACACTCCCCGCGAGCTTCTTCCTTCGGCGTTGGAACAACGATTGCGTCATATCCGCCATCGTCGGCCACCAACCTTCTTTCTCGCTCGAAAATGCTTCGAGACTTCGATCCCACCGCATCATCGCGCTCCCCACATTCGGTTGAGGCCAAAAACACCCCGGCGAGAGTTTGGCAACCTTCCCCACCTCACCAAGGCACTGCGCAATGATCGAAATCGTGCCATAGACCTTTGAGCCTGGCGATGCACCAAACCGCTCGACCACCTCGTGCTGGATGGTGGTAAACATACCCAAACAGTTGGGATGCTGAGTCATCAATGCCAACATCAAAGGCGTCGCTGCGTGATAAGGCAGATTCGCAACCATCTTGAAATCTCGCCCATCAATCGCATCGACTATGTCCTCATGGATCGCCCGCTTGTTTGCCAAGCAATCGCCCTCGATAATGGACAGGGTATCTGGATACTGTACCCCGAGTGTTTCTTTGAGCACGCGAACAAAGTCCCGATCGAGCTCACACGCAATTACGACGCACCCGCGTTCGAGCAGCTCGACCGTCAACGCCCCAGTGCCGGGGCCGACTTCAAGCACCAGATCGCCGCGCTGCACACCAGAGGCATCGACGAGCTTGCGGATCAGGTTGTGATCGATCAAGAAGTTCTGCCCGAGCGCTTTCTTGGGTTCGTGCCCTGCAAGGGCGAGCAGTTCTTTGATCTCAGTAAGTGTTTGCATGGATTGATCGTAGTCGATTACGCTTTCAAGTTTGAGAAATCACCCTCGACAATCGCATTGATCGCGTGGGCCACCCCATCATTATCGTTCGTGGCTGTTGTGTACTTCGCGTGAGACTGCACCTCACCGATCGCATTGCCCATCGCGATCCCGATCCCCGCCGCTTCAATCATCGGCACATCGTTGACCTGATCCCCGATCGCGGCCACCCTCGAAGCATCAATCCCGTGCCGATCGAGATACCACGAAATCGCAGCCCATTTGTTGATCTTCGCAGCGAACAACTCGAGAATATGGACAATCTCGCCGGAATGCCCCGCCGGCATGACACACGGAAAATCGTACAGCCAGACATCATCCCCGAGCAATGCTGCCACCTGCTTCGAAATCTGGTTCGACACAGTCTGTTCGATGCACACCCCAATCCGCACAGTATGCTCAGGATGCTCATCGTGATGTACCTGCTTGGCATAGTTCACCGTGAGTTGATGGTCGTCGAACCACCATCGCGTGATCGGGTGGATCGGGTGCTTATCATCGGAATGCACCACGAGATAGTCATACCCGATCTCAGCAGGGTCTTTCATAATCAGGGCCGGGCAGTTTGCATTATGGAATAAAGCCGTCGCTGCAGCGACCACATCTTGTGACATCGTGAATCGGTGGAGTGTCTCGCCGGAGACCGGATCAGCAATGATCGAGCCACCCGCAACCATCACCGGCTCGCGCTGATCGATCGCTTCGAGCGCCGGTCGGCATTCGCCCAAACCGCGTCCGGTGCACACCAAGACTGTAATCCCCGCATCACGCGCCCGATGTACCGCGCCGATATTTGCTTGTGAAACCCGCTCATCGGTGCCCATGAGTGTGCCATCGAGATCGATCGCGATCAGATCAACGGGGAGATGAATGGAAGAATGAGGAGCAGGCATGGCAGAGCATAGACGGCGAATCACTGCTTGTTCTTACAGACCGTCTCGGCACCCGGCCCGAGCGTCATCGCGTTCTTGCCGTTGCGTTTGGATTCCATCGCGAGCTGATCCGCCTGCTCGAGCAATGATTTAGAATCATGCCCATCCCAAGGGAACGATGCCAACCCACCCGACACCGTGAGCGTGCCCTGTGCTTCGCCTGCGAGCTTGGGGAACCGGTGGGAGCAAATCTGCTGTTGGAACCGTGTCGCAATTTGGTACACCGATTCGAGCGGCTTGCTCTCGGGGTTTCTTGGTCCATCGGGCTGATAGAAAATCACCACGAACTCATCGCCTCCGACCCGGCACACCCGATCCGATGGACGAATCACCGATTTGAGCAGCTTGACGGTTTCAACAAGAATCTCATCGCCCGCTGCATGCCCATAGGTGTCGTTGTAATGCTTAAACCCATCGATGTCAAAGAGCATCACCGTCAAAGGCTGACGCGCGATGCGCGATTGGATAATCGCGGCATCGAGATACCGCGTGAAGTATCGCCGATTCCATGCCCCGGTCAATGAATCTGTAAATGCAGCATTGCGAAGCTCTGCCTGTTGTACTTCAAGCTTGATCCATCCGGCCAACCACTTGGCCTGCTGTGATAATAGTTCGTGCCCATCGCCCATCGCCCATGATTGATCAGCACATACCAACTTGCCCGCTTCATGATCGCCAAGCATCACCGCCAAACCAACGGCATCTTCATCGTCGATGAACGAAACATCATCGCGATCCAAGCGAGCGTTGATCCGTTTGATCGCCAGATCAAGCACCGATCGCCCAGCGAGCATTGTTTCGACCAAGGCTTGGTCATCGTTTGGGCCGGCAGTTGAAGCCTGTTGCATCTGTGTTGATGAACTCACAGCCTCGGCCCCAAGGAGCACCTGCTTGTGCAGCTCAGATTCATCCTCGAACGAACCTTGCGCCTTGTGCTCAAAATCCTCATTCTTGGCGACGATCACAACCTCAGGCGTGTGCTCCGCTTCTTGCGCTGATTCTTCTTGCGCTTCTTCAATCACACCCTCGGGTTCTTGCTCGATATCGGGTGCTGGTAAATCAACAAACTTGATCGAGACAGGCTGACCAACCGGCTCGGCTTGCTCAATTGCGCTGATGATCCCGTCAAGATTCGCTTGTGAATCAATACACCCGTCGTACAGAGCACGCTGCGAACCAACCCGCAGCACCCGAACCTGTGATTCGATCAGACGGAGGCTCTCAATAAATGCGCCGAGCTCGTCGTCTGCAGGCTCAGCCGATGCAGCAACCACAACCACACACTGGGCTGGCGAACTCGCGTCAATCGGATCGGACAACTCGCCGATGGCATCAATGGTGTCTTTGGCCCGGATGAGTTCAATCGAAGCATCTCTGCGGAGCAGTTGATCGAGCCCGGTGCGCCCGACAAGAATCATCCGCCATTGTGGGCAGTTGATATCATCATTTTGTTTACGAATCGAACTCAACTTTATAACTCTCTCAATCTCTTATTTCCCGCGTCTTCCTTGCCCCATCTCGCCTGCGAGGAGTGCATCAAGCTCGTCGGCATTGAGCACATCGCTCGAACTGATCTGCCCGCCTTTGGACACTTTGGGGAGCGTCACCGTTGGCCTGCTTGTTTGATCGTTGTCACCCACGAGCCGAAGTGTGCTTGAGGCTGAAGTGCTGCTCTTTGATACTCCAGAACCTGACTCTGGTTCTACAACCGCTTCAACGACGGCCTTGGGCACTGGTGTTCGTACGATCGGAATCATCGGCGGGTTCGCGCCAACACAATGCTCCCAGCAAATCACACTCGGCCCAAACCGCTCAAGCCCGTCGAGCACACGATCGACCCCATCGAGTGAATCTCGATCATCGAGCACAACCACCACGCGATTGGCAACTTTGGCACTGCTGCACGCTGCCGCGAACGCCGCATGCTTGCTCGTTGCCAATGTCACTGACAACCCACGCTTAGAAAGCGCACCGATCAAGGCATCAGTTGGAGACCTCTCAACTGGGTGCCAAAGAATACAGATTTGGTGAGAATCTGCCGGGATGGGGTCATGCGAGGGATTCATGGATGTATCAAGTGTATCGCGCATGGGTCTAAAAACACCCGAAAACTCACCAAACTCAGATAATCGCGATGCAATTCAATCCCCTCGTCCGAGAATACACAACAGTGTTGCGATCTCTGTTGCTATCTCTCACTCATCAAGCTTTGAGCAATCTTCTGAGCACCGTCGGGTGATCCCAAAGCGTCGAAACCTGATTGCATGGTGGATCGAGTCTCTTCGGACACCAATACTTTGCCAAACGCCTCGTTGTGCTGAGCGAAGTTGAGGCCGCCTTCAATCTGATCTATCAACACAATCGCACACCCGGCATCAACCAACACCTGGGCGTTGTGCTTCTGGTGCTCGTCTTGGTGATACGGATATGGAAAGAACGCCGCAGGCAGCTTGGCCCACCAGCACTCGGCGACTGTCCCCGCGCCGCATCGACCGACAGCGACATCCGCTGCACAGAGCGCCTTGCCCATATGCCCAATGTACGGCTCAACCCACGCGTTGATCTTCGCTGCTTTGTATACCGATCGGAGTTCTTCTATCTGGGCATCGGACATCTTGTTGCCCACCTGATGAATCAACTGCCACCCATCAAACACTTCTGATCGTTGTTCGACCATTGTGCGCACAAAGCTGGTGATTGATGCTGCGCCTTGCGAGCCGCCGGTGATGAGCAGGGTGTTCATCTCAGGGTCAAGCCCGAATGACGAGCGGGCTTCGTGGGCCTTCATTCTATCAAACATGCTCGATCGCACGATCGGGCGAACCCGCTGCCATGATTCAAATCCATTGATCGCTGCCGCCGTATAGATTTCCTTGGCCTTCTTCGCAATCAGCACATTGGCTTTGCCCGGCACCGCATCAAGATTCACCAGCACCACCGCTACCTTCTCGGCATGCCCGGCGCGAGCAGCCGGGGCTGCGACAAACCCGCCCATCGCAACGAGTACCACTGAATCATTATTCTCTTTGAGCCTTTGAATGCACTGTCGTGTTGCCCGCACGCTTGGGCCCCAGCTCGTGAGGAACTTGATCAAGCCTTTGGGCTTCTTCGACACAGGCATCGCTGGAATCGGCGAATAAGGCACATTCTCGTTCTTCAATATCTCAGTATCAATCGCACGCGTCGAGCATAAGATATGCACATCGACATCCGGGTTGATTTTCCGGAGCGCTTCGATAATCGCCAGTGCTGGGTAGATATGCCCGCCGGTGCCCCCGCCAGCGAAGACGAAGGCTCGCCGAGTTAGACCCGCTTCTTGAGTCATGTGAACAGGTCTGCCCGTTCATCTTCTTCGCTCTCTTGAGCAACATAGCTGGCAGGCTTAGGCTGGAAGCGGAACCGATCCATCAAGCTGCCTTTGGACTTCGATGTATACACCGAGACCGGATCGCCGAGGAGTTCTTCCATCTCAGCGCTCTCAATCGGATGTGCGTCGTACGCGCTGTAGTCTTCAACTGCCGCCAACTGCGCAGGCTGTATCGGCTGACGAACCGCGTGCATCACCGAGGCGCCCCAGAGCCCTGCCCGATCTGCAAGTGTCGGCTTGGCTTCGATTTCAGAATCTCGCAATGCCCGCAAGCCAATGAGTTCCTCATCCATCGAAGCTTCTGAATCGACAAATGCCGTCGCAAGTTCGCGTGTGCGATCGATCGACACGACCAAACCCAACGCGAATGCGGTCATGATCCAGCCTGTGCCGCCCGATGACATCAAAGGCAGCGCGATGCCTTTGGTTGGTCCAAGCCCTGTCACCACGACTAAGTTGATCAATGCCTGAATCGAGATCGTTGCGATAATCCCCAAGGTCATCAGCTTGAGCATCATCGAGCGTTCTCGCATCGCGATGCTCGTGCCGGTCCATGCGATCCCGGCGTAGGCACTCACAACAATCAGCACGCCGATGAGTCCGAGTTCTTCGGAAACGATTGCGAAGAGGAAATCAGTTGTATCCTCAGGCAGGTATCCAAACTTCTGTAATCCATTGCCCAAGCCGCGTCCAAATACCCCGCCGCCAGCAACCGTCGCGATGGATTGGATCAGGTGATACCCGGTGCCCGATGGATCGGCGTATGGGTCCATAAAAGCGATGATCCGATCCTTGCGATACGGAGCGGCCAAGATCGCCAGCACCACCCCACCAAGCACAGGCGGGATGAACATCCCAAAGTGAATCCATCGTGCACCCGCTGCGAGCAACACGACACCACAGGCAAAGATCATCAATGCCCCGGTGCCCAAATCCTCAAGCACGACCACACCCGCGACCACCCCAGCGCACAAGCACACCGGAGCTAGCCCAGAGAAGAACTTGCGGAGCTTGTTTTCTTTGTACGAGCCAAGCCGAGCCGCATACCACGCAACAAGCACAATAATCGCCCATTTGACGATTTCAGACGGTTGAATACTCTCCAAGCCCGGCACATGCAGGTTGATCCATCTCCCTGAACCATTCTTGACCCGCGCAAGCCCGGGCACATACACCAACGAGAGCAAGCCAACAAGCACCAACGAGCCAATGACCAAGATCCCCAGATCGCCGCCCGGCTTAAACCAGACCACGCGTTCGAGCCGATCGGCAAATCGACGCACTGGCAAGCGAGAAGCAACCGCCATCGCGATCACCGCGATCAACAGATAAATACTCGTTCGAGAGGTGAGCAGTGATTCAGCGGTCACCCCAGACACCGCAGCCGCAGCAGTCGGGTCGACATTGGCTTCAAGCGGGCGCACCTGCATCCCGGCAGATTGCACCATCACCACACCAAGGGTCAGCAGCACCAGTGCGCACAACATCACAACATGACCAGATCGGACCATGACCACAGTATCGGCTCCAAACAGATTTCAGAATGAAAAACGGGGCAGGGTTTTAGACATCCCAATCAGGGAGATCAACCCTACCGATTCAATACAAACAGTCCAAAACCGCCATGATCGCTTGCATCCTCCATGAATCACACAAGATACATCACACGCCACAACAGAAAATAAAGTTCGATTGCGATCTACTACTCAAAGCTCGATCTTCATAAAAACGCTATTGGGATCAACCCGATACACCCCGAACGGCTCACACTCTTCAAACCCAAACCGTGCGTACATTGCTCTCGCAGGAGAAAACTCATCCATCGAACCCGTTTCCAAGCTCAATCGGGCATACCCCCTTGATCGAGCGGCTTCGATGATGTGCTTGAGAAGTTTCGAGGCGACACCTTTTCTCAGATGAGCCTGAGCCGTACGCATGGATTTGATCTCGCCATGCGTTGAGTCGAGTTCGCACAATGCCCCGCACCCAAGCACCTGATCTTCATCACTCGCGGTCCAAAATGTGATTTCAGGTACGCACAACCCATCGACATCTAACGCGTGCTTGCTCTCGGGAGGCGAGATCGAACGCATCGCATCGAGATGCTCATTGAGCAACCTCGAAACCTCAGGCTTTCTTGGATCATCTTCGTGTATCAGCATGATCACATGATATTCAACGAAACCTTGCGTTCGAGTTCCTCAACTGGGCGAGCGATCAGGTCGTAGCCATCGCTGGCGACGATCGTGCATCGTACCAACTCGCCGGCGGCCAGCTTATTTTTCGCGATCACATGGGTCGTCGCGTCGATCTGTGGTGCCTGGAAATATGTCCTGCCCGCATAGAGCGTGCCGCCATTGGATACACCCGGGGTTGCTTCGACCTGGTTACCGGTGGATTTGTCGATGAGGATATCGAACTGAGCGCCGGTCTCGGTTGGCTTGGTTGGATCGAACCCGCTGGCGACGAACTCAGCCTGATCGAACGCGATCTGCTGCTGGAGGGCCATGATCTCGTCGTGGCGTTGCTGCTTGATCTCTTTGGGCACCGCGAGCTTTGGATCTTCTTCCATCCGCCCTGCGACCGTGCCGGGCTCTTTGGAATACTGAAAACATCCGACGGCATCAAACTGGACCTCTTCGATGAAATCGAGGAGTTGCTGATGATCGGAATCGGTCTCGCCGGGGAAGCCGGTGATGAAGGTTGTGCGGATGGCCATGCCCGGGATCCGATCGCGCAGTTTGTGGCACAGTTCGGTCTGATGAGCACTCGTCACATTGCGACGCATCAGCTCAAGCACCTTGTCAGAGCCGTGCTGGAGCGGGATATCCAAGTAGGGCAGCAGGTTCCCACGATCGGCAACCTCGGCGAAGGCATCGATGATCTCATCGCTAAAGTAGGTCGGATAGGCGTACATCATCCGCAGCCACCCCTTGCCGATCTCTTCGGTCATGGCATCGGAGAGGGATTTGAGGAGCTTGGGGAGACCGGCGCGGAAGGGATCAGACGACGGGCTGGAAGCCCGTCCCACCGAAGAGAGCCCAGTCCCGATGTCGTCGCCATAGCTTGTGGTGTCTTGACCGATCATGAGCATCTCGAAGACGCCATCGCGCATCAGCTCGCGGGCTTCTTCGATGATCCGATCTTCGGGCTTCGATCGCATCTTGCCTCGGATCGACGGGATCGTACAGAACGCGCAGTTCTGGTTGCAGCCTTCGGAAATGCGCAGGTATGAATAGTGCCTTGGGGTTAATCTCAATCTTGCGTTATCAGATTCGAAGTATCCGACGCCTTTGCCGTCTTTGCCCGCGACGGTGAGACCAACGGTTTTCATGCCCTGATCTTCAGCACTCAAAATCGCGTTGGCGTTGATCCAATACTTGGGCGCATCCTCAAGCGTCTCACGATCACTCTTCACGCCTCGCACGGCTTCAATAATGTGCTCGCGATCGAACACCCCCACCATCGAATCAATCCCCGGCGCCCAATCGAACATCTTGGCCCGATGCCTCTGCACCAAGCACCCGGCGACGACCACGCGTTTGATCTTGCCTTGCTCTTTGAGCCTCACCGCCTCAGCGATTACCCCCAGCGATTCTTCTTTCGAGGCTTCAAGGAACCCACAAGTATTGATCACCACCGCATCGGCTGGTGTGACTCGGCCTTCGGTAGCGGATGAATCTTGTTCAGAGCCCGACATCGAAAGGTCATCATGCTCTTGGTCATCGACCACTTCGGCCGAGATCGGCATCAAGCCGTCGGCTGCCAACAACCCGAGCATCTTCTCAGAGTCGACAAGGTTCTTAGGACAACCAAGGCTCACAAATGAGATGGTTTCGATGGATTCGGATTGGGTTTGATCTGTATCGGTGGGCATAGGAGCGAATCATATGCACAATAAACCAAGAGCACGGTGCTCTATATTTTGATACTATTGAGCGTAGACCGGCATTATCAGCCCAAAATGGAAAACAACTTGATCCAGAACAACTCAAAATCTGAAAGCCTCACCCAGCGGGACACATCCAGCCGCAAGCTTATCCTGCTCATTGCATCATGCATTCTGGCTGCAATCGTTATCGATCTCGTATTTGTACAGGCCGCTGTCGTTCTCGCGCAGGAAGATGAACCCTGGCGAATGTTTGCCAGCTATGGATTGGTGGCAATCTACTTTGTGCTTAGCATCGTCGCGACAGGGGTAAGCATGATCCTGTTTCGCCAAATCGGACATCAATCCACACGCACCATGATCTGGATTGGAAGTATTACGCACTCCCTCGTTGTTTCGATCATTCTTTGGCAAGATGTATTAAAAGACATCGTTTGGTTTCCGGGTGCTTAAACGGGCAACAACCTCGGGTGCCATGCTGGTGGCGTCTTCGTCACCTGCATGTCTTCGCAATGACCAAGACCTGCACATGCTTCGCATGAACAGGGCACCCAGAGAAGATGATATGATCTCCAAAGACCTGCTCTGCCCTTGGGGTCAGAACAGAGCACCAGACTGCCTCATGGTCTACAGTCTTCGCTCATGACACCAGACTCAGAATCACAATACCCGCACAGAACTAAAGGGCTCATGTTTGCCGCCGGTGCCTTTGGCTGGTGGGCGTTTATCGTGCCCAGCTATTTTAAGCTCTTGTCGGAATACAACGCCGACCCGCTCGAAGCTGTCGCTCAGCGGGTGCTCTTTGGGTTGCCGATCCTTCTGCTCATACTGATCGTATCGAAAAGGGTTCGCGAGCTGATCAAGGCCGCCACTCGTTGGCAGTCGCTCAAAATTTTGATCCCCTCGACCGTGTTCATCCTCATCAACTGGTACTTCTTCATTTACGCGATCTCCACCGATCGGCTTTCGCACGCCTCGATGGGGTATTAAATCAATCCGCTGTTCTCGATCGCATTGGGCTATGTGTTCTTCGGTGAACGCCCACGCCCGGTGCAATGGGGCGCGATCGCACTCGCGGGCGTTGCCGTCGTGGTCATGGGGATCGCGGAGCTAAGCTATCAACAACCCATGATCGCCAACGAACTCGGCGGGATGATCCCCGATCCAACAGCGCCCGAATCTTTAGGATTCCCCTGGCTCGCATTGCTGCTGCCGTTCAGCTTTGGGATCTATGGGCTACTTCGCAAGAAGGTCAATGTCGGCGCGACGATCGGATTGAGCTTCGAGATGTCGATGCTCTTCCCGCTTGCGATCGCCGCGGTGATTTATCTCAGCATGCAAGACCGTGGCATCTTCCTCGCTGACTCCACCCCGTTGTGGCTCGATGGCGTGATGCTACTTGGCGGGGTCGTGACGATTGTGCCTTTGATATGCTTTACCAATGCTGTTCGGTTGCTCCCGCTGAGCACGGTTGGATTGCTCCAATACACCGCGCCGACGGGTCAGTTGATTTTGTCTTACCTTGCCTTTGGCGAGACCTTCACCCCCATGAAGTTCGCATCCTTTGCCATCATCTGGGTCGCGATCGCGATTTACACCTGGGACATGATCCGCGGGCACCGCGAGATGAAGAATGCAGCGGTTGAGATTGTTGAGTGAGAAGATTTTACCACAGAGCACACAGAGCACACAGAGAAAGAAGGCAGAGGAAGAATAAGAATGTGGAAGAGGGGATGAAGAGAGAGAGAGAGAGAGAGAGAGAGTAAATCCATGACTCTTCTTTCTTTTCTTACCCAACTCCTCCTCTTCTCTGCCTTGCTCCTCTGTGTGCTCTGTGTGCTCTGTGGTAAAATCTTCTCCCCACCACAAAAATCAAGAATACCTGTCAGCACCCACGCCCGATCGCGGTCATACTGATGCCATGAATACACAAACAACTCATCGTATCGACCAAACCGAACAAACTGAACATCGCCTCGCTTCTCTTGAACGCTCATCAAACCGATGGCGACTCGCCGCCATCGGATGCATCACCCTGTTTGCGGGTGTACTCATCGGCGGCATGGGCGCGAACAGCAATCAACCAGCAGCAACCGATCCAAAGCCCGATCCGAAATCAGTCATCGGCGTCGCTGGCACCGATG
The DNA here is from genome assembly GCA_016764015.1 of Phycisphaerales bacterium. The sequence continues at coordinate 1,880 of JAESSR010000074.1, read as the reverse complement.
ACACGATCTACCGCATCCACCACGACGGCTCGATCACTTACATCCGCGTACCCAAAGGCGAACGCACTGCAAAAGGCTACTTCTCATGGGGTGATGTTAAAATTGATGCCAACTACAAGAGCCGAAACTTGCCGCAGTGATTATCAATCACTCAGTCGCTCAACACGAATCCCCAACGCCTGAGCAATCGCTGGCGATTGCAGCGGATCAATCACGATCCCTTTGACGAACTGAGGGTCGAGTGATATCCCATCAATCGTGCTGCCTCGCAGATCGAGGTGTGTGATGCGTGCGCCGTTGAGTCGAAGGCTGGTGAGCTGACAGTACTGCATCGCCAGTGATTCGATTGCGGCACCTGAAATATCAAGATTGGTCAGTTGGCAGCGTTCAAACATCACCTGCTTGAGCTTTGCTTCTGAAACGAACGCATCGGGCATTTTACAGTTCTCGAACTCAACATCGCACAGCTCAGCCATCCGGAGATCGGCGCCCGTGAGCCGACACTCAACGAACTTGCATCGCACAAGCCGAGCGTCGATCCAGGTCACGCCTGCAAGGTCACAGTGATCAAAGAGGCAATCTCGGAACTCTGCGCCGGCGAGCACTGAGCCCGCCAATGCGTTTCCAGATATCACTGCTTGTTCGATGACGATTGACTTGGCCTTGACTGGAGCCAATGCGTTTGTGAACTTCACCCCTTCGTGGATCGATCGATCCACGATTAAACCAGTATCGACATCAACAAGCCCGTCGGGCACCTCAAGGTCCGGCGGCTCCGGGATTACCTGTTTCACTTGTTTCACCGGCTTGGATTTCATATCAATAGATGCCCAATCAGTGCCCGAGTGGAAACTGCTCGCAGAGTGATTTCACTTCGGCACGAACGGTAGAGATTGTTGCCTCGTCGCCTTTGGATTCGATGACTCGGTTGATCCAATCAGCAATCTGTTTCATCTCGGCTTCTTTAAACCCACGAGTCGTCGTCGCGGGCGTGCCCAAACGCAAGCCCGAAGTAATCATCGGCGAGCGCGGGTCGTCGGGGATGCCGTTCTTGTTGGTGATGAGCCCGGCGTCTTCGAGCCATTTTTCGGCCTCTTTGCCGGTGAGTTCTGAATCTTTTTCAACGAGCGAAACAAGCATCAAATGGTTGTCAGTGCCGCCACTGGTGATGCGGAAGCCCTTGTCGGTCATTGCGGTTGCGAGTGCTTTGGCATTGACCTTGACCTGCTTCTGATACGCTTTAAACTCTGGCTTGAGTGCTTCGCCAAACGCGACGGCTTTGGCCGTGATGATGTGCATCAATGGGCCGCCCTGCACGCCGGGGAATACATTGCGGTTGATGAGTTTGTTGATATCTTCATCGTTGGTCATGATCATCCCGCCACGCGGGCCTCGCAAGGATTTGTGCGTGGTGGTCGTGACAATATGAGCATGCGGGAACGGCGAAGGATGCTCGCCCGCCGCGACCAAGCCAGCAATATGCGCGATGTCTGCCATCAGCGTCGCGCCAACCTCGTCGGCAATCTCGCGGAACTTCGCAAAATCGATCTGGCGCGAGTACGCCGAGTAGCCACACAGGATCATCTTGGGCTTGTGCTCTTTGGCCGCTGCCAATACCGAATCATAATCAATCTGCTCGTGCTGGGCATGATCCTTGTCGTAGTGCAGCGCGTAGTGGACAGGCTTGTAGAAGATGCCGCTGAAGTTGAGGAACATGCCATGGCTGAGATGCCCGCCGTCCTTGAGGACGAGCGACAAGAAAGTATCGCCGGGTTCCATCATGGCCATAAACGCTGCTGTGTTCGCCTGCGCACCAGAGTGAGGCTGAACATTGGCAAACTTACACCCAAACAACTCCTTCGCCCGATCGCGTGCAAGCT
>JAESSR010000073.1 GCA_016764015.1 Phycisphaerales bacterium | reverse complement strand
TGATGCTCGGGCTCAACGCGGTCAAGAACATCGCGATCGCGGCGTCGCTCGCCAAGTTGTTCCGTGGCGGAGAGCTTACTCCATTCTTTAGTGCCAAAGAACTCTGGGATCATTCCAATGCGGTCGCGATCGCGAGCAAAATGATTTCGGATCGTTTGGGTATGGGTCTTGGCGATGAAGCGTACCTCGCTGGTTTGATTCATGACATCGGTATCATGGTTGAGATGCAGTATGATCGCTCACAGTTGATCGACTCACTCGATCGCTGCGGTGCTGATGCATCAGGAGTACCAAGCGTTTCGTTGCTCGAGACAGAAGAAGAAGTGTTTGGTGCAAATCATCAAGACTTTGGTAAAGGGCTTTGTGAAAAATGGAAGTTCCCAGCACCATTTGTGGCGGCTGCGGGTTTCCATCATAACCCGACCGAAGCGCCGTCCGAGGCTCGCAAGATTGTGTACATTGTGCACGCAGCCGATGTCATCGCATCGATGATCGATGGCGGATTCAAGCTCGATAACCCAAGCATGGAAATCCATAAAGAGGTCATCGAAGACTTAAAACTCACACCAGATATGATCAATGATCTGGTGATGAAGCTGATCGAAGAACTCAACGAGGCAAACGCAGAAAGCTAGTTCGTTCGGTTTAGTAAATAGTAAACACACACGAGAGATGATTGGTTGGCTGTTCGATGAATGGCCGACCGATTTTTTTATTGAACCCGATCTTTCCAGAATGAGAGTCGCTCGTAGTTGGTCATATCAAAGCTCAATGGTGTGATTGTGATTTTACCATTAAGCAGTTCGGGGACATCGGTGCCTTGGTCTGCGCCGTGGAAATCGAGCCCGCTTCCAGCAGCCCAGAAGTAGCGATCGCCGTTGGGTGCGGTCCGTTCGTCATAGCGATCGATCATCGCGTGCGTGTTCATTGGGCAGACAACAATCTCGGCATCATCGCGGAGTCGTCCGGTCGCGGGGATATTGATCGAGAGGACTTCGTGCGACTTGGGGAGCCCGCCTGCGACGACCTGATCGATAACCCGGCGGGCGACACGGGCCGCGAAGTTGTAGTCTGGGTTTGGGCGATCAGCTTGGAGCTCGCGATCGAGATGAAGCGAGACCGCGATGGCGGGGATGCCTAGGAATGCAGCTTCGATGGCGGCTGCGACGGTGCCTGAGTAGATGACATTGATGCCGCAGTTAGCGCCCGCGTTCATCCCTGAGATGACAAGGTCTGGGCGTGAGCCGCTGCCGAAACATTCTGGCCAAAGATTGGTGAGCGCGAGTTTGGTGCAGTCTGCCGGTCGTCCATCGACCGCGATGCCTGGGTGTGCGTTGATTGTTGTTGGCTTAGTCATCAAAGGCGTGTGGTAGGTGATTCCGTGGGATGTCGCGGATTGGACTGTGAGGGGCGCGACAGTAAAGATATCCCCAAGAGGGTCTGGGTGTGCATCTGAGCCGATGAGTTGCTGGTGGAGGGCTTGGATCCCGGGTGCGTTGATGCCGTCGTCGTTGGTAAGCAGAATGTTCATGCACAAAGGGTAGGCTGTGTACAGGCTGGTAGTTATGCTCGGGATGGGTTAGTCGTTGATTCCGAGTCCGCGTTTGAGTTCGTCGAGATGGGATTCGTAGCGTTTGTATTTTTGAACCGAGCTGGTGTACATGGGTTTACGGACTTGTTCTCGCGAGGCGGTTCTGATCGTCCGTGATGATTCGTGGAAGTTGAGCATATCAGGGGTCCAAACGAGTCCGAGGAAATCGAGCACTCGTTTGGATTCGGCTTCGGGCTCGGCGACGAGTTTTTCGTAGTGCAGATCAATCATGTCGACTTCGGGCAGTGTGTGCCATGCTTGCATCAGGCGTTCATAGTCGCGGAAGTAGCGTCCGAGCCAGTAGAGATCGTGTGTTTGCATATGTGGGCGTGAGAATGCTTGGGTGTAGTTCGACAGGCAGCAGTCCATCGGGTCGCGCACGCAATGAATGATCTTGCAGCCGGGGAACATGTGGGCGATCAGTGGGGCATAGGTGTAGTTGTAGGGTTGTTTGTCGGTCAGGATTTGATCGTGTGGAACTTGGTCGTACATCTTCTTGGCTTCTCGCGCCATTTTTTGAATCATGGGCTTGGTGTAGAGCGCACGCGTTTTGGGCATCGCTTGATTGTGCTTCATTGTGGTTCGTTCGATGGGCGAGACCTGTCGAGCGATCGCGTTCATCTCGCCGCCGGGGGTGATACATGAAACTTGGGCGAGCATCTGTTCAGTGAGTGAGGTGCCCGAGCGCATCATCCCGAGGATGAAGATGAGCCCTGAGCCGTCGATTGTTGAGAACGGGATGTCGGCGTTGTTGGTCCAACATTCGATCAACTGATCGGTGAGCTGTGAATGGGTCTCCGGATCCCAACCCTCTTTCTTGATTTCCTTGCTTGTTCGATACGCGATAAACGCCGCATCGTAGTCTTTGAGGTGATCTTGCAAGCGACCGATCTGCCAGTAGGCTGAGGTGATAAACTCTTCGGCGAGTGATCCTGCTTCGAGCCCATGGTTGAGTTCGTCGATTGCTTCTTGGGCATCGCGTGCTTTGGGTGCGAGCCGGGCTCCGGTGATCGCGATCGCCAGGCGCTGGGCAGGATCGATTTCTATCTTTGCAACAACCTGTTGGAGGTCTGAGTATGCTTTGGTGGCATCATTTATTCTGTCGAGGTCGATGAGCACCGAGCATTTGTGCCGCATGGCTTGGAAGTTTTTAGGCGAGTAATACAACGCCCGTTCGTATTCGACCAGCGAATCTTCGTATCGTCCGCCCCGCTGGAGGGCGAGTGCGTAGTGATGGCGGAGTGTGCCTTCCTTTGGGTCAACTGTGATCGCCCGTGCGAAGGCGTCGATACATTCATTATGCCTGCCCATCTTCGAGTTGGCTTTGGCCAGCAGGGTGAGAATCATGGGCTCAAATGGATGGAGCCGATCGAGTTCGTTGAGTTTTTTAAGCGCAGCCGTGGATTTTCCAGCTTCGAGAGCAAGGTTGATATTCGAGAGTGTCCCGTGGAGCTTTTTGAGTTGTTGTTGATTGAGCGCCATGTGTATCTTGTATCGGCATCGTGGAGCGATTGGTTCGCTCTTATCTATATCCCGCGCTTGGTCGGGTTCATCACCATGTTATCACGCCCTAGGATGAGCACATCGGCGATCTCGATTGCTTCTTTGAAGCTTTCTTGAGCGAGCTTGCGATCGGCACATGTTGGGAGAACTTTTCCTTGGTCGAGGTGTTCTACGGTAGGAAGAGCGTCGCCGCACACGAGCGTGGTGCGGGTGGGTTCGCAGAGGAGCAACCCGCACATGCCGATAGAAAACCCTGGAAGTGGGAAGAGATCAACCTCGTCGATGATCAAGTCGCTCGCAGGCTGACACCGAGAAAGCACCGCGACATCTTGCTGAAGAATAGCAAACATTGCTTCTTGGTCTTCTTCAAAATCCTCACCGGATTGCTGGGCGATCGATTTTGCTTGGGCGAGGCTCGCAAGCGATTGGGCGATGGGAATGCCTACGGATTCGCGTTCTTTCTCGCTGATGAGCCATTGGGCTTTGTCGAAAAGTTCGATCCCGCGTCGGCATTCTGGGTGGAAGCTCGTCAAAAATACATGCGTGATCTGATCGGGCGTGATCCCGGCTCGCTCGCCGAGCCGAGCGTTGAGCATGGTTGCGGGCAATCCTGGATCAACAATGATCTTGGCATCGCCAGCTTGAATCAGCGTGGTGGTGCTGTGCCCGGTGCGGACAGGGTGTCGCTCTTCCCAGAGCGGATGGGCCGCGAGTGTGCCGATCGAAAGTATACGGATATCCATTGAGTGAGAAGGCATGCACAAGCGTAGGCAGGATATGAAGAGACGGGCTGGAAGCCCATCCCACCAAGAGAGCGAATGTGATGAATCGTTTAGTTCGTCTCGCCGATGATCATCGCTGCGCCGACCGTGTTGTTGGTCTGTTCATCAACAATGATAAAACTCCCTGTGACGCGGCATTGGCGGTACGGATCAAAGAACAACGGCTTGGTCGTGCGGATGGCGATTCGACCGATTTCATTGAGTTTGAGATCCTCCGCTTCTTCAACCCGATGAAGCGTCTCGATGTCGAGCCGGTAGTTCAGGTTCTTGACAATACACCGGGCCTCGTTGGAGGTGTGGCGGATGGTGTATTTCTTGCCGACCTTCATGGGGGTTTCAGCCATCCAGACGACCATCGCATCGATATTTTGCCCTGAGGTTGGCTTGTTGTTTGGTCGACAGAGCATGTCACCACGCGAGATGTCGATGTCGTCTTCAAGCTGGATCGACACACTCTGAGGCGGCGACGCGAACTGCTGCTCAACCCCACCGATGTCGATTGACTTAATCTTTGTTTCCATGCCCGATGGCAGCGCGACGACCTCGTCGCCAACCTGGAAGACGCCCGATGCGATCTGCCCGCCGTACCCGCGGTAGTCGTGGTGCTCGTCGCCTTGTGGGCGGACGACCCATTGGACCGGGAAGCGAGGGTCGATCATGTCGCGATCGCCTGCGATATGGACATGTTCGAGATGGTGGAGCAGTGATGGGCCTTGGAACCAGTCCATGTTTTCGGAGCGGTTGACGACATTGTCGCCGGTGAGCGCGGACATGGGGATGAAGGTGATGTCGGTGATCTCGAACCTGGCTGCGAACTCTTCGAACTCTTCGCGGATCTTGTCGTAGGTTTCTTCTGACCAATCGACGAGATCCATTTTGTTCACACACACAACCAGATGCGGAATCCGCAGCAGTGAGGTGATGAAGGAGTGCCTGCGGGTTTGTTCGATCACGCCATGACGCGCGTCGATTAAGATCAGCGCGAGGTTGGCGGTCGATGCGCCCGTCACCATGTTGCGGGTGTACTGGGTGTGCCCTGGGCAGTCGGCGATTATGAACTTTCGCTTTGGGGTCGCGAAGTAGCGGTAGGCGACATCGATGGTGATGCCCTGTTCGCGCTCGGCGCGCAGGCCATCGGTCAGCAGCGCGAGGTCTGTGTAGCTGTCGCCGCGGTTCTCGCTCGCGCGCTCGACTGCCTCCCACTGGTCCTCGAAGATCGATTTTGCGTCGTAGAGCATGCGACCGATGAGGGTGCTCTTACCGTCATCGACGGAGCCGACGGTGCAGAAGCGCAGCATCTCCATCAGAAGTATCCCTCCCGCTTTCGGTCTTCCATGGCGGCCTCGGAGAACTTGTCGTCCGCGCGCGTCTCGCCTCGTTCCGTGATCCGGGTGGCCGCGATCTCGGCGATCACGTCTTCGAGTGTCGAGGCCTCGGATGCCACAGCGGCGGT
>JAESSR010000072.1 GCA_016764015.1 Phycisphaerales bacterium | reverse complement strand
GAATCTAAGATCACGAGTCGGTCCCCAATCACGCCACAATCCCAAGGCTGGACCAACTGCCCAACGCTTCTTCCACCCACACCATACCGCCAGAGGGTCGTGCCGGATTCAATATCGATGCATCTTATCCGATTTCCACCAAACTCGGTGATCAACATTGTGTCATCATCCAATACAGTGATCCCATAGGGAAACCGGTAGGCATCCTCAGATGTATCCATCGGATCGCCGAACCATGCGATGAGTTCCCCCTCGATCGACAATCGACCAACCCGATGATGACTGGCATCGGTGACGATAAGCTCTTGCTGACCATTGGGATTCGTCCAGAGTTCAATGGACTGGGGTCGGCTCAGCGCGGTTGGGAAATCAGAGGCATCGACCTCTTCGCCGACCACACCGATCTGATATTCATAGACCAGCTCAACTTTGTCGCCCGTCCGATCGACCCGGAACCGCGAGATACGATCGTTTCCGCCGTATTCTGAGACATAGATGAAGGAAACAACCCCAGAATCGTCTGTATCGACCGCGATATCCGTGGGATAGATAAACTGCCCGGGTTCTTCACCGAAGGAACCAAAAACAAAGTCAGGATCAGTTCGTACCGGTATTTCAACATCCGGGAGCGGAAGTTCGTACATCAGCACGCGGTGCTCGTGCGTATCAGCGACATACACCGCGAGTTTGTCCGCGTTGAGCATTGACGGCGCAATGCTCAGCCCGGTCGGCTTGCCACGATCCCACTTAGGAGTATGCACCGAACCAAGGATCGCTCCAGTCTCCAAATCCATCACCTGAATCCGAGCTGTTTTATCAACAATCACGGCTTTGGGGTGCCCGTTGTCAATAAAAACATCCATGCCCCGCGGATACACAAACTGCCCGCGTTGGGTGCCAGATTCGCCATAGACCTTGATCGTGCTGAGCGTGCCTGTTGGAGTTGTTTCTTTTTCCACACACCCGCCGAGGGTAGACACAACGATGCCGATGGTTATTGCGAAAACGAACTGTGTCCAAAATCGGGAATCAATCAGCATATCAGGGATCATACGAAGGGATACCGCCTCGGGTGCGATCAGTTGCCCAAACTATCTTTCAGTTTGTATTCGAGAAACCAACATACTGGCGACAACCGAACACACCAACCCGATCGCCAACAGGTTGATCCCCGCGGCTGAGAGCTGCTCGAGCCGGGCATAATGCAGGTCTGACAACAACTGCTGAGGCAGATTATCCATCCCGGGCGGGCGAACCATCACCGATGCCTCGATCTCGTACATCGAATACAACCCACCAATAAGCCCAGAACCAAGGATTGGCATTGATATCCGTGGGAGCACAGCCAACACCCACGCCCTGATAGATCCCCCACCCATCTGCCAGCGGATAGATTTGCGTTCAAGCGATTCGCTCGATGCACACATCGCCCCGATGATCGCACCCAAGAACCCTGCCCGAATACACGAAGCGAGCAAAGCACCCCACCATCCGCCCAACGCCCCAGAACGCGCGACCGCTGCGCCGATGAGCACCCCCGGAATCAATCCGAGAATACACAACGCAAAAACACTGCCTACGCCGAGACGCCGAATGGCTATTGATGGATTCCCCAGCGTCATCGCCACCAGCAGAGCGATCATCATCGTTGCAAACCCCGTCACCAAAGCGAGGAATCCTGAATCCTGCATCGCAGAACTCTGCATCCTCCAAAAGTGGGGAATCGCGCTCCAGTCATCGAGTGTGATCAGCATCGCAATCATCGGCACCAAGGCACCCATCGCCCAGATCACCATGGCGCTGACAATGACCAACTTGGGCACTCTTTGGGTGCTGTGCCCATGATCCTCAAGCCGCGGCGTATCTTCTTTATGGATCAATGATCCCGTCAGCACCCACGCCCCAATGCACGCGACCAACACCATCGGCCAAGCACTGACCCACACCGCCCCCCACTGATCGATAGGGCTCTGAGCGAGCTGACGCCAGATGACAATCGACCAAGTTTCAAGCTGGGCAAGGTGCATCGGCACGGCAGACCCGAGCATCAATACAGTCAGTAAAATCCATGCTCGAACAAGCACCCCAATATTCATCCGAACCCAAATCATCGAACGACGAACAATCCCGACGGGTTCGAGAGCGATCATCTCCGCGTAGAGATTCGATCGATGTCCCATCCCCGAAGCAATCAATAGACCCGCGATTGGAGCACTCCAGATCGCAAGCCCGATCACCGCAATCGCGTACCCCGCCCAGATGGTCATCCATCGCAAATCCGGCGAGCTTGTCGAGTACGAAATCAGAGCATGCCCAAGGATCGTGTCCGGAGCTCGCATCAGATTCCCCGCTGCGTACACCATCATTGCCGGGAGCCATATTGGCGAAATGAGAACAGCAATAAGGAACCGATGCTCACCGATCTTGGCATGAATCACACGCCCGATCGGCACACCCATACACACGCCGACCAGACCGATCAAACCCGCGATCGCCAAGGATCGAACAAGCAAGAGCATTTTACCCTGCCCGATCAAAGTCTCATCGAGAGAAGCACCCGGCAGAGTTCGCACCATTTCAATCACGACAGGCATTGATAGAGCAACAACCATTGCGATCAACACGATCGTCGGCAATGCTTGAACAATCTGTGTACCGATCGCCTTCTTGGGCATGATCGAGTGTACCCCGCTCAGTGTTTCGCCCCCCAGTCACCCAACGACTTCGACGAAGATCGGTGCATTATCAGAGAAGTTCGCCAAAGATGGCGGCGGATGCCATTAGAGGGTATGATTATCATCGGCCCGCTGTGCATATCTCGTGATGCACATTGAATCAGTCTTGCGGGCAGACGGGGACAGCACACATGCTCAGTTGCGAGCATCACTCACACAACAGATACACACCATGATTGATATCCGTAAACTCAAAGAACTCGTCCGCTTGATGGTTGAAAACGAACTCACCGAGATCGATCTCCACGACCAGCAAGAAACCGTCACCATCAAGCGAGGCCCCGACAAGAACACCATCATCCAGCAGCAGCCAGCAATAGCCGCCCCGGCTGCCCCAGTACCAGCCGCCGCAGTCGCACCCGCAGCACCGGTTGAGTCAGCAGATTCAAAGCTCGCCGCGATCGAATCACCAATGGTCGGCACCTACTACAACAAGCCCAACCCGGATGCCAAGAACTTTGTCAGTGTTGGCGATTCCATCGGCCCAGAAACCGTCATCTGCATCGTCGAAGCCATGAAGGTCTTCAACGAAATCAAGGCAGAACAAAGCGGCGTCATCGAGAAGATATTGGTCAAAGATGGCGATGCCGTCGAGTTTGGCCAGAAGATGTTCCTCCTCAAATAACTCAATACGCCATGCCATCTTGAGTGATTGGCGCGGGGTACTAGACGAAAGTCACCACCATGTTTAAACGCGTGTTGATCGCCAATCGTGGAGAGATCGCCCAACGGATTATGAGGGCGTGCCGCGAGCTCGATATCGAAACTGTTTGCGTGTATTCCACCGCAGACAAAGATGCCCCGTACCTGCGTG
>JAESSR010000071.1 GCA_016764015.1 Phycisphaerales bacterium | reverse complement strand
TCAAACCCAACATAATCGACATGCACATCGACTGTCCGCTCGACCTTCTTATCGAGCATGACGCCCAATCGCAGCGAGGCCGGGTTCTGCTTAGAAATCATCTTATGAACCAACGCCAGCGTCTGCCCAGAGTCCAGAATGTCATCAAGCACAATAATATGCTTGCCCTCAAGATTGTCCGGCAACTCGGTCGCAAAGTGCGCCCCCTTGGATCGCACAGACTCCCCAGGATAGCTCGACACCGCGACCAACCCCAGCGACAGCTTCATCGGCAGCTCGCGCACGACATCAGCCACGAAGATCATCGCCCCGGTCATAATCGGGATAATGATGACCCGATCCTCATCCAGCTCCGTCTGCCCGTCCTTGGCCAGATCCGCCTTGAGATCAACAATCATCTCCGCCGCCAGTGTTTTCACACGATCAGCGATCTGTTCACGGGTATAGAGCACGCGTTGGATTTCTGGAAACATGGACAAGCGTAGGCTTATAGACAAGCAAACGTGCCTGCCCATTCAACTCGAAATGGGGTTGGCAAACAGCATCCCGGATTCAATCTGTTCTAGGCCGGTATTCTACAACTAAGAACCACATGCCTTTGTCCGTTTATACGAATCCGAAATTCCCACTTGTAGCAGCGATCCATATACTCTACCCTGAAACTGTGCTGCCAAATGGTGGCATGAAGATCGAAGGTACAGAGAAGGGGACAAATTTCATGTTGCAACTGACCAATCGTCGGCTCACACTGGCCGCTATGGCTCTATCCGTCATTGCCGTCTTGCCCGCATCAGGACAGACGCTCAACGAGGATCTCAAAATCTACTCCTCAGATGGGGATATCCTTGACCTTTTCGGCTATTCTATCGCCATCGACGACCGCGTCGTTGCGGTGGGCTCGCCTTTCGACGACGACATCCCAGCGGATTCAGGTTCTGTGTATCTTTACGATGCTTTCACCGGTATGCTGATCGACAAACTCTTCCCCAACGACGCAGCAAGTGCTGACAGGTTCGGCTGGTCCATCTCCATGGATAACGGCATCATCGCAGTAGGAGCACCTAGAATACTTACCAATGACCCTGGTTCGGCGTATCTTTTCGATGCCTCCACTGGTGTACAAGTTGCCAAGCTCACCGCAAACGACGCGCAGGCGGGTGACCAGTTCGGGTTTTCCATCTCCATCGCCAACGGCATCGTCGCAGTTGGGGCTCGGTTCGATGACGACGCCGGGGCGGACTCGGGCTCGGCGTATCTTTTCGATGCCTTCACCGGTGTACAGATTGCCAAACTCATCGCGAGCGACGCCGAGTCAGGTGACGAGTTCGGCTATTCCAACGCCATCGACAATGGTGTCGTCGCCGTCGGGTCATACCACGACGGCGACAACGGTGCCCAATCTGGTTCAGCGTATCTCTTTGATGCATCCACCGGCACACAGCTCTTCAAGCTCCTCCCGAGCGATGGTGCGGCTATGGACCAGTTCGGCTGGTCCATGGCCATCGAGAACGAGGTCGTCGTTGTCGGGGCGAGTGAACTCACAGGCGCCATCGCCGGTTCGGCGTATCTCTTTGATACAACCACCGGAACACAACTCTTCAAACTCCTTCCCAATGACGCGGGGGACTCTGACAACTTTGGCTACTCCGTTTCCATCGACAACGGCATCGTCGCTGTAGGATCGCAATTTGCCTCTAACAACAGCATCCAAACTGGGTCAGCGTATCTTTTCGTTGCATCCACCGGTGCCCAGATCGCCAAACTTATTGCAAGCGACGGCACGGCGGGTGACCTATTCGGCTCCTCCATCGCCATCGCCAACGGAATCGTTGCCGTCGGGGCATACTTCGGCGATGGAAAGGATGGGGATACTGGTTCGGCATACCTCTTCAACACCTTGCCGATTGCATTGCTCCAGCCGCAGAGTACGATTGTTGACGCGGGCGAAACGGCCTCGTTTGAACTCGTACTCAACGACGAGACCGGCGTGAGCTACCAATGGCGACACGATGGCGTCGATCTCGCCGATGGCAACAACATCACCGGCACCAACACCACGACGCTCCAGATCATCGCAGAGGCGAGCGATGTGGGCTTCTACGACTGTGTATATTCCACCCAAACCGCATCCTTCTTGACCGACCAAGCCGCCCTCGGCGTACGCCCCGATCCCAACGCATGCGTCGCAGATCTCACCAACGACGGCATCCTCAACTTCTTCGATGTCAGCGCATTTTTGCAAGCGTTCGGCAAAGGCTGCCCATAAACCCAACCTACACATTCCCAACAAAAAACGCCCATGCAAGTCATAGGCGTTTTTCAATATCTATTCCATACTCAATCTGATCAAGACAATCTCAAAGCGCCCCGGACTGCCTCGCCTCAGAGTACCGCTTCAACGAATCCTCAATAATCTCATGGGCCCGTGCTGCAGGCTGGATCTCATCGACCTCGACCTGCTTGCCTTCGAGCTGCTTGTAATCCTCGAAGAACCGCTTGAGCATCTTAAAGGTATGCTTGGGGAAGTTCTGAATCGCCTGATACTCTTCAAACTCGCTATCGTTAATCAGCACCGAGATAATCTTATGGTCAGGCTGACCATCATCGATCATCGTCATCACGCCGATCGCCCGAGCCTCACAGATGCACATCGTCGGCACCTTCTCAGCACAAAACACCAGCACATCCAACGGATCATCATCCTCAGCCAAAGTCTGCGGGATAAACCCATAGTTTGCAGGGTAATACACCGCGCTGCTCAATACGCGATCGAGCCGAAGCATCCCCGTCGGCTTATCAAGCTCGTACTTATTGCTTGACCCCTTGGGGATCTCAATAATCGAACGAAAATGGGAAGGAAGTTCAAGACCCTGGATTCCGGGTCGGACATCGTGCCAAGGGTGTATCATGCCCAAGTATTGCCCCTCCAAAACAAACATCCACCCATCTCACTCGCTTCATCAATGATTCACCAGATGCACACAAAACAGGTTCCTCGGCATACCCTATAACCATGATCACCCTCGAATACCCCAACTGCCTCTCCTCCCGCGTCGGCCCCCACGGCCTCGACCCCGCGATCGTCCACCAAGACGGACGACAAGCCAGAGGCATCGCACAACTCACCGCCAAACTCAACCAATCCCGAGGCACCGGATGGGAAGGCTGGCGAGAACTCTACACCAATCCCATGCGATCGACACACCTCGATTCCGTCCGCGCCATCGCCAACGAATGCGAAGGGCGATTCGAGAACATCGTCGTCCTGGGCATCGGTGGCTCAGCACTCGGCAACATCGCCATCCAAGCCGCACTCAACGAACCAACCTACAACCTGCTCTCCAACGCCGACCGCCCAGGCCCACGCCTCTTCGTCATCGACAATGTCGATCCATCAAACCTCGCATCGATCCTCAAGGTCTGTGACCCAAAGACGACCCTCTTCAATGTGGTCTCCAAGTCTGGTGAGACCGCCGAGACGGCGTCACAGTTCATGATCATCCGAAAAGTCCTCGAAGAAGCCGTAGGCAAACGCTGGGCGGATCACATCGTCGCGATCACCGACCCAGCCAAAGGCACCATGCGCACCATTTGCGATCAGGCAGGAATCACCACCCTCCCCGTCCCCGATGGTGTCGGCGGGCGATTCAGCGTGTTGTCACCCGTCGGGCTCTTCTCCGCCGCCATGTGTGGCATCGACATCGAAGCCATGCTCGATGGCGCCCAAGCCATGGACAAACGCTGCTCAAACGAAAACCTCACCGAGAACCCAGCCGCCATGCTCGCCTTGCTCCTCGTCGAACTCGGCACCGCCAAAGGCAAACCAAACCATGTCCTCATGCCCTACGCCAACAGCCTCAAGCTCCTCGGCGACTGGTACGCACAACTCTGGGCAGAATCGCTCGGCAAAAAGTTCGACGCCGACGGCGAAACCGTCTTCACCGGGTTCACACCCATCTCCGCACTCGGCACCACCGATCAACACTCCCAGGTCCAGCTCTACCGCGAAGGCCCGAACGACAAAGTCATCGGATTCGTCGAAATCGAAGACTTCGGCGACGACCAAGCCATGACCATCCCGACGGGCATGGGCGTCGATGCACTCGAATACCTCGAAGGCAAACGCATGGTCGATCTCTTGAACGCCGAGAAGCGAGCCACCGAATACGCCCTGATCGATTCCCAACGACCCAACTACACCATCAAGATGCCCAAGATCGACGCCCACCATGTCGGCGAGTTCATCTCCCTCTGGCAGATCGCCACCGCCTACGCCGGGCTCATGCTCAACATCGACGCCTACGACCAGCCGGCGGTCGAGACGGGCAAGCAGGCAACCTTCGGCCTGATGGGCCGGGCGGGGTTTGGCGAGTGGAAGGCCAAGGTCGATGC
>JAESSR010000070.1 GCA_016764015.1 Phycisphaerales bacterium | reverse complement strand
GGCGAAAAGAGCGTGTTTTTGCGTCAGACACGACCTAGGTAGGTAGGAAGTACTCTTTACCTTCTTTGTGAGTTTGCGCGCAGCGAAACGAAATTCCGTTGTATGCTCAATACTCAGTGATGCGGCAGAGCAGTGGACCAATGAGGGAGCCGGATTCAGCAATGCGTCCTGCAGGTCTGCTGCTTTGTCGTTTTTGCATACAGGTCTCATCAACAAAAATGCCTGTTATTCGTCTTCGACACCCAAATCTTGTTTGGTAAAGAGTGCATAAAACGCGACACCCGCAGCTTCGACATTCTCCCGAGCACCCTCCTGGCGATCAATCACTGTAATCATCGCAGGCACCTTGGCACCCAATGCTTTGAGCACCTCAACCGCTTCGAGCGCCTGCCCGCCGGTGGTCGCGACATCTTCGATAAAGATCACCACATCTCCCTCGTTGATGATCCCTTCGACCTGCTTGGCGGTGCCATAGTCTTTTTTAGCGTTGCGAACAAAGATGGTTGTCAACCCTGTCTGCATCCCAGCAGCAGTCACCAAAGGAATCCCCCCGAGCTCTGCCCCAGCGAGCTGATTTACGCTGCCGATCTCATTTCCCAGATCTTGCTCAATCTGTTTGATCACCTGCTCAAAGCACACCCCAAGCTGCTTGAGAATCTCAGGCTTGGTCGAAAAACGGTATTTATCGAGGTAATAACTACTAATACGCCCAGATCGGAGCGTAAATGTGCCCCGTAAGAGCGATGCCTTGGCGATTGACTCCGCGAGTGATTGGCGATCGATTTCCGCTGCTGTGTTGGTCTTTGGGGTGGTCATATCGATTTATAGTCCGAAAATTATGGTTTGTTCAACCAAAAAAGAGATAATTAGGAACTCATTTCCACTTTGAGCGTCATAATTGATACCCACAGGCGTTGGAGTTGTATCAGCCCAAAGCTGATTCAAGGATACCCCTGCGGTTTGGTCGATAATCGAGCTGTTCGATCGTCGAAAACAATCGATATACACCCCAAAGATACTGATAGGGTGCCGGGCTTATTGACCAGCGAACTATACAGACTGAATCTGGAGAAAATCATCATGAGTCTCAAGAAGAACACATTGCTCATCATCAGCGGCCTCGCTATTGGCCTGCTGGCTGCTCCGTCACTCGCACAGGTCGCACCGCCACCAACCAAACCTGCCAAAGAACAGCCAACTTACACCCCGCCACCTAAGCCAGCAGCGACCGCAACGCCGGCTGCTCAAAAACCATCAACCCCAAAGCCAAAGACCCAGATCAATGCGAAAAGAGATCGCGGCGATGTCGCCACACTTCCTATTGATGTTCCCTATCCAAAGCTCGCTCAGGTAGGACCCAATGGACGCATCCTTAGGCTCCGCCAGCTCCCTGATATCTTGGCGCTGCGTTCAAATCCAAATGTGGGCCCGGTGTCGGCTGAAAAAATCATGCCGATCATCTATTCACGCCGGTACCGGTTCGAACTTATGGTCATCGAAAACCTTGATCTTTACTGGGAGTTGAGCGCTGGATTGATTGAAAATCTCGATATGTCCAACATGGCTGAAATGGGACGAATCGCTCAGATGCTCAAACCACTCGTCGGCGAGACCACCCTCTCACAAGAACTGCTCAACCGAGGCATCCTCACGCGCGTGCAAGGCGGGATGAACCAGTACATTGTCCGCGAATATAAAAAAGCGATCACCGATGAAATCCAGGTGCTCGATGGAGACAGCGGGCTCGACGGCGTAATGCGATTCGTTCTTGATGATTCAATCCACGAAGCCGGGCTCGCCTACAGCGCCATGATCGCTGAGGCAAGCTACCAGATTGATGTACTTGTTGATGAAGCCGATGCAACTTCAGATGAAGCACAAGCACTGAAAGAATTCGTTAAGCCGCTCGCCGAAGACCCTGAACAGCAGTTCGTAGATATGCAAGCATTTGATACTGCATTTCGTGCTTTGTCCTATGAAGAAGCGATGAGTATTCTCAAAACAATGCGTGAAAAGCGCAAGTTTCCATCACTTTCGCCAATGATTAAAAAAATCAATGTACTTCATGATCGGAAACAGGTCATGAAGGGTGACGGCATGAAAATGACTGTAAAAACCGGTGAAGAGATCAGAAAAGAGCACAGAAAAAACAAGAAAAAAGAAGCTCCAGAAGGTTAATCTCTGTTCAACCTACCTGAAGGCATACCCGCAATAAAATAGACACGGCTTGCCCACATGGGTAGAGCTGTGTCTTTTTCAATATCATGACTCCCAAGAGTGAAGGCTCGTTCGATTTCATTCTCTTGGCTTCATCATCGGGAACGGCAACACATCGCGGATCGATCGCTGATTCGCCAAGAGCATCACGATCCGATCCATCCCGAGCCCGAGCCCGCCAGCCGGGGGCATCCCGACTTTGAGCGCGTTGATGAAATCTTCATCAAATGTACGGAAGGTTGATTCCTCGTCA
Source organism: Phycisphaerales bacterium (assembly GCA_016764015.1). Next base: position 2,776 of record JAESSR010000070.1, on the reverse strand, counting down.
TCCACACCCGTGAGTTGTTCTTTAAACTTTGCCTCTTGAATATCAGGATCATTGAGCTCGGTATACGCCGGGCCGATCTCCATGCCGCCGATGAAAATATCCCAACGATCCGCCAAAGGCACAGTGTTATCTTGTGTCCCAGGCTTGGGTCTTGTTAATGGAGATAACGATGCTGGGTAATCCATCACAAAGGTTGGACGCGCCGGATCGATCGCGTGCTCAGCGACTTCTTCAAAGAGCTCGTTGATGATAAAAATATCATCGATCGGCGTGCCGTCTTTGCTCTTGGTTTTGAAACCACGCTTCTCGCACTCAGCGCGCGCCTTCTCAATCTCGTCGATCGTGAATCCGAGTGCTTTTTCAAAGAGTTGAGCGTAAGTAATCTTCTCAAATGGTGACTCATAGTTGATAATCAGATCACCAAATGGCATGGATGAGACATCATCGCCGCCGCCGCCCGGTTCACCCGAAGCAAGCTCGGCAAGCTCGCGGATCAACCCTTCGGTCAGCTCCATCATCGTCTCGTAGTTGCCATACGCCTGATACACCTCAAGACTCGTAAACTCTGGATTATGGCTTTTGTCGAGCCCTTCATTGCGAAAGTTTCGGCTCACCTCAAATACCCGAGGCATCCCGCCAACAAGCAACCGCTTGAGATAGAGTTCGGGTGCGATCCGCAAAGACAAATCAAGACTCAACGCATTCATGTGTGTTAAGAACGGGCGAGCCGCCGCGCCGCCAGCCTGCACCTGGAGCACTGGAGTTTCGACCTCAACAAAGTCATGGCGTTCAAGGTACCGACGCATCGCGCTCATCATCTTTGAGCGGAACATCAGCACACGAGTTGTCTCAGGATTCGCCCACATATCCATGTACCGCTGACGATATCGGCGCTCGGTATCTTGTAAACCTGCATGCTTTTCTGGTGGCGGCACCAGACACTTGCTCGCAGGGATCAGGGTATCGGCCCAGCAAGTCACCTCGCCGGTGTTGGTCATGGTTAATGGGCCCTCGGCGATCACAATATCGCCGCCATCGAGCACCTTGGCGAGCTTGAACCCATTGGTTTCACAATCCCGCTTCGATACCGCGATCTGAAAAGTATCTCTGGTGTGATCACGAAGATTCAACCAGATGAGCTTGCCGTTGTCGCGATGAAGCATGACCCGACCAGCAACCTTCACCCGCGGGCGTTCGTCAACAACCGCTGGCAGATCTGCCTCATTCACTTCAGGGTGATCCCGCTTGGCTTGCTTGCGGGCTTGGTTCGATTCTTTGTTCGCCTTATCCGCGCCCTCGTCATACATCGCGTGGGCATCAGCGAGGGTGGTGAGCCCATCGGCTCGCTCGCCATAAGGCAACATGCCAAGCTCAATCACCGCATCGCGATTGTCTCGTCGTTGTTGTTCGAGATGATGAACATCAACCGCTTGGGCCTCGGCTTGAGCCGATGGATCGGTTGATACTGATTCTGATTGTTGTTGGTGTTCGCTCACACACGATCGTACACACGATATCTCGCATGGTCATCCTTTGCGATATCAGAGTTTGAACGCTTGTCAGTAGATCGATTAAGAATTCGTCTTACCAAGTGTGAGGTTCACCTTGGTTGTCATCTCTGTGTTGCACAGCGGACGGATATCTGGATTCTCTGCAAACATGTCGTAGAGCGATATTCCTTCGAAGGTATCAATCAAAACCTTGTGTGCTGCATCGAGCCGAGCGTGGAGCGGACAGAGCTCGCCTGAATGATTCTCGAGTTTGAGCGGGCACGAACCAATTCGTTCAATCGGATCAATCGAGTTGATCACATCGAGCATCGTGATCTCGCTGGCAGGGCGGTTGAGCCGATATCCGCCACCCACGCCGCGTCGACCAGAGATCAGACCCGCCTTGGCAAGCAACTGGAGCACCTTGGCGAGGTAGTTCATAGGCACATGAGTCACCTCGGCGAGCTGAGCGGTCGAGACCAACTCATCAGGCATATAAGCGAGGCAGCTCATCGCACGCAGGGCGTATTCGGTCGTCTGTGAAAGCAATTTAAGTTCCTTGGTTAGGGATCAGTGAAGCGTAGTGTATCATAAATGAGATTCAGACTCAATACGAATACAGATATCCTTGTCTAAAGATCAATTTATTCCCGTTTTCTGAATGATTATCCGCTCCACTTTTATCGAATCGCTCGCTGAGAAAGTGTTTGATCTTGAGCACTCATTGCGTTCTCAGGCACCTCGCTGATGAGTTGATCCACAATCATGTCCGTTGTGATCTGATCGGCCTGAGCATTAAAGTTGGTCAAAAGCCGATGTCGAAGCACCGGATGGGCAACCGCCCGGACAGAATCAATCCCGACGATCCCGTTGCCCACCAATAACGCATGTGCCTTGGCACCCTGAACCAACGCCTCGCTCGCACGAGGCCCAGCACCCCAAGCAATATAGTCGCTGATAATCTCAGGCACAGAATCGCTCTCATTGGCTCGTGTCGAACGCGCCAAGCGTAATGCGTATCGGAGCACATGCTCGGGCACCGGGGCGTGCTGAATAATCTTCTGCACATCTGCGATCTGCTGGGCGTTGACCACCGCATTGACCTTCACCTCACCCTTCTTCGAGCTCCGCCGAATGACTTCAAGTTCTTCTTCTTCGCTGGGATACCCCACCATCACCTGCAACATAAACCGATCGAGCTGGGCTTCGGGGAGCGGGTAAGTCCCTTCTTGCTCAAGCGGATTCTGGGTTGCGAGCACGAAAAATGGTTTGGGCAGTGTGTGACG
>JAESSR010000069.1 GCA_016764015.1 Phycisphaerales bacterium | reverse complement strand
ATGGCAAGTTTCAATAAAGTCATGCTCATGGGCAACCTGACCCGCGATGTCGAGATCAGGCATACCGCAGGTAATACAGCAATCGCCAACTTTGGCCTCGCAGTGAGTAGAAAGTTTAAGACTCAATCGGGAGAGCAAAGAGAAGAAGTGGCCTTCGTAGACTGCAAAGCTTGGGGACGCACAGGTGAAATAATCGGCCAGTATATGTCCAAGGGAAGCCCCATCTTTATCGAGGGCCGATTGGAATTTTCACAGTGGGAAGATAAAAATGGCGGTGGCAAGCGCTCGAAGCTCGCTGTTGTTGTTGAGAACTTCCAGTTTATTGGTTCTAAGGGCGGCGGCGGCAACTCCGGCGGCGGCGGGGGGGGCGGATATGCCCGTGCGAACGCGGGCGGCGGTGGCGAGAGCAGCTATGGTGGTGACCAAAGCGGAGCCAACCAAAGCGGCGGAAATAATGGCGGCAACCAAGGCAGTGGCAACTCCGGCGGCGGCGGTGGAGGCGACTTCAACCACGACGATATCCCGTTCTAAAACCTATTCTCAATCATGCAAATCAGCTATTCAAAGGGCATTCCAAGCAGGAATGCCCTTTTTATTCGTCTGTAATTCCTTGAGCAGCAATGAATAAGAACGGATAATATGGATAAGGGTAAGTATGCTCGCCTACACTCTTCTCCCGATTGATCGTCACTAGCTGGCATCGTCGGCACCTTTGTTGGGGCATCGCATCGTGCGTTGCTCCTAAACTCCTCTGGGATCAAACATATCCCGGATCAGGACAGCGAAAGGACCATATCTATGGCACGCTCAGTAAAACTTCTCCTCACCGAAAATGTAGACAACCTTGGAATCGTCGGCGATGTCGTCAATGTCCGTCTTGGCTACGCCCGCAACTACCTCCTCCCATTCAACTACGCAACCACACCAAGCGACGAACTCATCGCAGCACTCGCTGATAAGCGTGCGGTTGCAGAGAAAGATGTCGCTGCCCGTCGTACACAACGCGAAGATATGATCGGCAAGCTCAACGGGCAGCAACTCACCCTCACCCGTGCATGCAACGACCAAGGGCTGCTCTATGGCTCAGTCACCCAGCAGGACATCGCCAACGCCCTTAAGGAAGTTGGTTTCAAAGTCGCTCCACGCGAAGTGCGTCTGCCAACAACCATCAAGCGGATCGACGCATTTGATATTCATATCAAGGTTGATTCAGATCTCGAAGCAGACATCAAGCTCTGGGTGGTCGCCGACCGCGAACTCGATGCCGACAACTCAGAAGAGATGGAGTTCGACAACGAGGGCGAACTGATCGTCAAAGACAAGAAGCCAGCCAAGCCAGCAGCAGAACCCGAAGCAGAACCAGCAGCTGCCGAATAATCACTTGGCATCAAATATCCAACAGATACAGACCGGCCCGATGGGTCGGTTTTTTTATAATCATGATCTCTCGTTGTTTGACCACCCATGGCATAAAAAAACGCCATTGGATGGCGTCTTGGAGTGATGGAATGAATAAGGGTCGATAAGCGGATTACTCCAGAGGTGGATCGAAGTGGGCAATGCCGACATCACCGATCGAGTAATCTGTGATCTTCACGCCATTAGTGATGATAAAGAGAATCATAAGTTTTTGGTCGTCCCGGCTCCGACTCAATGTCGGCACATCCTCGATGCCTCCGAGTGTTGAGCCTCGGGTATACCGAACATGGAATAGCTTCGAGTCGGTGTATTCAAAGCCGATCGCTTCGTACTCATTTCCTTTTTCATCAATCAGTAGCATCGGTTGATCAAACGGCGCGTCACGGGCAGCTTCGGAAAAGAACCCGATTGTTGATCCAGCACTGACATTCACTCGGACCATTTTTTGCCCGGAACTCACGGAATACTTTGAGACGCGGAGCTTTTTGCCGTACCCGGTGTTATCTCGCCCGACTTCAGTCTTGAGATCGAACACACGCTCGCCATCAACAATCTTGTTATCTGAATCAATCGTGAACCCGCGCTTGGCAACCTGGGTGGACATGATTTGCCCAAGGCTAAACGAAGTGCGGATCCATTCGCGATCCACATTCGGATCGAATGTGATCATGTTCGTGGTATCGAGCATACGCGTTGCGGTTTCCCCTTTGAGCAGCGCTCCAGAGCGGATAACAGAATCGCGTTCCTGAGGATTGGCGTACTCGATTGCATCAGGCATCGAACTTGTTGTCACACGAACATTCTTGGCATACACCGCAATTGGTGTGTATCCCTGAGGCACAACATATTCAAAGGCCATCTGCACGCGGGATTTACCACCGACGGAGGTAATGAAGAGATCGCTGGCATCAAAGCGCCATCGACCAAACTGGTCGGGCTTTGAGGATTCGGAGATCGATGCGATCGGGAAGACGGACATGGTGTTGCCGTCGTTGTCTTCGATGAGCAATCTGTACTGACCGTTGGAGACGACGAGTTGTTGGCTCTTTTCACCTCGCTCTTTGGCTCCGGGTTCAAACTCGAAGACATAGCCCGCGATATAACCATTGGAGACCGGCTCTGAGTTGATATCGAGATACTTCTGTGGACGATCATCGATGGCATCAACAAGCAATCGGCTCATAGAACTCGAACCATCGGGCTTGCCCACGATATAGCTAGAGGTGATCTTGAAATCAGCAGGAAGGATCGCGTTTCGTCCCGCGCCCTCTCCGGGGGAGATTCGTGAAGTGAACCCGACGAGTTCGAGCTCAGGATACCACTTGGCCAATGGCTCGTTGGTGCTCAAAGTCCCCTTCGAGAGCTGCCCGTAGAGCTTAGCGGTGAGCTTATCAACCGGCACCCAAAGTGTGTCCGCTCTGACGATCGCACCGGCTCCAATCGCCCGTTCAGTGGAGTACCACGCGGGTTGGTAGCCAAAGAAATCAGTTGATAGACGCAATGAACTAATCCCTACGAGAAGGACGCCCGAGCTGATGATCCCGGTTGCAAGCCCGCAGATCGCGCCGCCGGCGTAGTCGATCCCTTTGGAGTTGGTGATGTTTCCTGAGATGAGTTTGTCGGTCATCACCCGCAAGAGCAAGAGCACAACAGCGAACGGCACCACGAGCGAGACACCCCAAGCAACGCTCTCGATGAACGACAAGAATCCACGCTCCGGGCTCGCTTCGATGAGCATCAACGCGAGCGTCTCCCAGAAGGAGAACGCGATTGCGCCTGCAAAGAGTACACACAATAGATGAATGAGCGAGTTGAACATGCCTCGGATCATCCAGGCATAGCCAACACCCAACACGAACACGATCACAGCGAGATTCATTAGCATGGGTAAGTTCTCCGGGGTCTTCTATCGCTTGAGAGCGTCGAGTGCTTGGAGCCCAAATGGAGCAGGCTCAAGCTGGTGTGTTTGTAAGGTTCGAGTTAACTCGATGCTTTGGCCGGTTTGGGAGCAGCGGGCTTTGGTTTTTTCTTGGATGATGATGAGATTCGGGAAACCTCTTCGATGCTGGTGAGTCCTTCGACAGCCTTGCGGAGCGCCGCCTGTTGAACCGTCGGCAATCCACGCTTACGCATCGCAGTCCGCAAACCGTTCCAGTTCTCTGCAGCGATCATCTTGCGTTCGTCGTCTTCAATCGGGAACACTCCAAAGCAGCCTGTCTGCCCGATGTACCCAACCCCATTACATACCGGGCAAACCTCAGGCTTGTTGCGGATAAGCACCTGCCCGCCCTTTTTATTGAGCTGCTTGATCTTGTCAACCGGCAGTCCGAGCTTCTTGAGCATTTCAGGAGTCGGTTGATACCCAACCTTGCAGTTCTCACAGAGCTTGCGGACGAGCTTCTCGCCCACGACACCCCTGAGCCCCTTGGCAGCAAGCTTGGCATCGCCAACTGCCCGCACATAAAGCTGAATCGCTGTAATCGCACTGTCGGCCTTGACCGAGAGATACACCCTTGATCGATCAAGGTCGGCGATGGCGATATTTTTGCCCGTGCTCGCATCAGGGAGATCACACACTGCAACCACATCTGGGTCTCTGCGGAGTGTCGATCGCACGAGCGTTGCAAAGTCTGGACTATCGCCGGTGGTTTCAAACAGGATCTGTTTGATGCCTTCGATATCGTCTTCAAACTCGTATTCAATGGTCTGGATATTCGAGGTATACGCATCGTGCAAGTTGAGCAATGAGTACATCGTCGTCGTACGCCCATTGTCACTCGGAGCACCCAGAAGGACAACCCCTGTGGTTTCCACAGCCCACGATTTGAGCTCATCGAGCTGATTGCTGATCAACCCCAAGTCGGCAGGTGCGCGTCGCACAGCCTCTTGCGGGTTGTAAATCACGGTCAGGATCATGCCATTCTTTGAGCCACTCGATACAAGCTTGAGTGTCATCCCAGAGATGGTCTCGCTGGATATTGAAACCTCCCCCGAGAGCTTGCGTCGACGGTCTTGCACATCGATCCCTGCACATTTCTTCCAGAAATCAATGATCTGCACCGCGTCAGCTTTTGCAATCGGTTCGCCCGCTTGGCGGACACCATCGACGAGCAACGAAGCCGCATAGGT